>JALYTQ010000009.1 GCA_030854195.1 Chloroflexota bacterium | reverse complement strand
GCGCCAGACACCGCCAACCCTTGTGAGGCATCAGAAGTACTGAGTGATCTCGAACCGATACCTCTAAACACCGCCAGAAGTCGCGAGGTTGAGAAATCTCTACCGTCGCGCGCTCACCCCTGGAACGAGTTGTGAAATCAACTGCCGACTCTTAATCGTCTGATCTAAAACGTATTTAACTTCATCGATACCGAAACCGCCACTGCCCTTGACCTCTGCCCCTCCGGTCTCTTTCAAGCGTAGTTTGACGCTTGCCTCCGTCACTTTATAGTGTGGCATACGAAAAGAATAGATTTTAGTCAATATATAATAGATCGCACTCAGAGAATTGCGTTCGTTCTCGTTCAGGGGTTCGTCCTGTAGGAAACGCTCCTGTATTCTCTTCGTCAGGGATGGTAGCCCTCCAAATTGTCGATAGAGTTCCTGATAAACGAGAGGGAGGCGCAGCATATTCGCCTTCATATATTTTTCATACAGTGCATCTTTGCATTCAAGGCCCCAGAGGATCAAATCAACATTGAGTATAGACATTTCAGCGCCGCTGGGAGCGCTATACGCCACGCCATCGACAGTAAAAGGCTCGAAAAAAGGTCTGATAGTGTGGGTAAACACCTCGGCGGTGATTTTCTTCTTGACCGTTACCATAACGTCAATCATCGTCTGAAAGCTGTCTGCCGCCGCGTAACAGTGGGTCGCGAACTCTTTTTCCGCGAAAGAATAGGTATAGGCCAGGACGAGGTCTTCGAGGCAATAATCCAGGCAGGCCATACCCTGCCGTAAGCTATCGATGAAGAGTTCTTCTTCGGGTTGAGACGTGAAACGCCGCTCCCTATCCCCATCGGGATTGCGCGACGTGTAATCGGTAAAAGAGTCTCTGGGTAGTGTTGCTTCCGCGCCCGGCGCGAGGTCTAGCAGTACCTTGTTAAAGCCAGGAACGCACTCCTCTGGCTCTACACCGAAGCGTACTAAGGACCCCCCGAACATGCAGAGATCCCTGATGGCCGCGCTGGCATAGACGAAGTCGCCTTTCATAGAGTCCTGTATTCGCGCAACGGCGAGCTTCGCCACATCTCTGATGGCCGCGATATCCTCCCGATCGTTGAGCGCGGGAAGAGCCTGGATGGCTGCATCAACACTCAGCGGATCGGCTTCTGCTATGGCCTGATTTCTCCCCCTCTCTTGCTTTAATTTCTCTATTGAAGTGTCGAAGTAGCTCTTACTGCTGCTTCCCCACTCTTCTGCTATAGAAAAGCTCATCTTTGATACATCCCCCTTAAAGACCATTGATTAAACCATTTTCATACTTCAGGTGCAGAAATCTCAACCCTGTTGTCCCTCTTCTGCTACCTTTTCTCAACCTATAGTGAGTACTCAGCGAAGATGCCTTGCTACTCTTTCTCCCCGGAAGAAATAGTGTTCGCTCGGTCACCTTCTCCCCTTATACGCTGAATGGTACTCCTGGGTTGGGATGGTACACGATTTCAAGAAAAAACACAAGGTGTGCTTTGTGAAGGTTAAGGTTTTTTTCTAGCGGCATAGCTACACGCAGAAAAACGACCAGAGCCACCTCTCGCCTACCTTGGTGCCTCTTTTTATGGAGCGGGCTATAGTACTTCTTCAATATGGGCATGCCACTATAGATAAAACAAGGTGTACGATTCTGCCCCCCTGAGAATAGTAAGCATGCGCTCTTCACTCCATTCACACCCTTTCTGCACCAGATTAACACCCCACGTTGACAATTTATTGATAGTTCAGCCTCAGAAGAGATAGTCGTTAAGGTATCTCAACCTGTACCCCTATAACTCCCCCTTTTCCACATTATTTTCGTATTGACTTTTGAGGCCCAATTTTGTAATTTTGAAGGGTAAGGAAAAAGGTAAATGAAGAAAACTTTCTGCTTCCTCGCTCTGCCCAATAAGGTCTTAAGCCAGTCTAAACACAGGAGAGATCCAAAAGACTTACTTGACCGTTCTTTACAGAGAAGGATGTATTTGTGTCTTAAAAACTTTCTATGTGAGAAATGTATTTGCCTACCGTATATCAGTATATATAAAATAAATCTTTATATTATCGATGCGAGGAACGCCCTGTTGCTTGTATCGCGGCTACCCGGTGAATGGCGAACAATGAATTCGCTGACCACTATACGAAGAGGAGATGCTACCTATGTATCGCAGTGAGAGTAGTGATCGTAGTGATAATGGAATTGTTTCTAGCGTTTCTGGAAATGGAGAAGGGACGCAATGGGCAGCTTCACCGTTCTTAACTAAGAACGAGCTGCAGCAGTTACGAGCATGGAATGCTACAGCGCAGAACTTCCCTCAAGATGTCTTTGTTCCTCAATTAGTAGCGTTGCAGGCGGCGGCTACGCCTGATGCAATCGCTGTGGTCAAGGAGGATCAACGGCTGAGCTATAGGGAGCTCAACGAGCGGGCCAATCAACTTGCCCGCTATTTGAAGACCTGTGGCGTGCAGCCTGATACACTGGTAGGTCTCTGTCTCGACCGTTCACTGGACATGGTTGTAGGCTTGCTCGCAATCCTGAAGGCCGGTGGCGCGTATGTGCCGATGGACTCATCTTATCCCAGTGAGCGCCTCATCTTTATGCTGCAAGATGCCGACATCTCCGTCCTGGTCACCAGGCAGACTATTGCCGAGTATCTCTCCGCGTATACATGTAGAATGATCTGTGTGGATAGCGAGGCCGCTCTGTTGGCACAGCAGGACGCTACAGATCTCGACACTCCTATCACGGCGGATACCCTTGCCTACGTCATCTACACATCTGGTTCTACTGGTCAACCGAAAGGCGTCCAGATTCAGCATCGCAGTCTGCTCAACATGGTCCACTGGTATCGCCAGACGTTTGGGCTCACCGCGGCGGACCATACAACGCAGTTTGCCAGCCCATCCTTCGACGTGACCATCAAAGAACTCTGGCCCCCGCTCACCTCCGGTGCCAGCGTGCGGATCGTCGATGATGCGCTGCGTAGCGTCCCTCGCGCCTATCGCGACTGGCTGGTCGAACATGCTATCACGCTCACGCTTGTCCCTACTATTCTGGCAGAGAGCTTAATCACCCTGGAGTGGCCGAAGGAGACACGGCTGCGTTTCCTGCTTACAGGCGGCGATGCATTGCGCCATTATCCGCCGGTCGGTCTTCCATTTACTTTTATCAATAACTATGGTCCAACTGAAACAACGGTCGTCACAACATTCGAGCGCGTTCCCCAAACGCCGTATGCCGATAGACTGCCTTCGATTGGACACCCGATCGCAAATGTACAACTCTATGTGCTCGATGAGCAGTTGCGCCAGGTGCCTATCGGCGAGGTGGGCGAACTGTATATCGGCGGTATGGGACTGGCAAAGGGCTATCTCAATCGCCCCGAGTTAAATGCTGAGAAGTTCATTGCCAATCCCTTCAGCACCGAACAAGGGGCCAGGCTCTATAAGACCGGCGATCTCGTCAGCTATCTTCCCGATGGCCGTCTCGAGTTCCAGGGTCGCAGCGATCAACAGGTCAAGCTTCGCGGCTACCGCATCGAACTCAATGAGATCGAGAGCGTACTCAACCTGCACCCGGCGGTTGAGTCAAGCGCGGTGATGGTGCGCGAGGATGTTCCTGGCAATCGGCGTCTGGTGGCCTATCTTATGCTGGAATACGGCGCGCAGACCACGACTACGTCGCTGCGCAATGATCTGCTGGCACGCCTGCCTGAGCATATGGTCCCCGCCGCTTTTGTGATCGTGGACTCGTTTCCACTCAATTCGGGCCGCAAAGTGGATCGCTCGGCCTTGCCGGTTCCTTCTGCTGCCAATACGTTGAGGGATGAGGTCATTACTGTCCCCACCACACCTACCGAGGAACGCCTGGTCGCGCTTATGGCGGCTCTGCTGGGACTCGAACAGGTGGGAATCGATGATGATTTCTTCGCTCTGGGCGGACACTCTCTGCTGGCGGCAGATCTGGCGACACAGGTGACGACTACTTTCTCGGTCGAACTTCCTTTGCCGGTCGTCTTCGATGCACCAACAGCGCGGCAACTGGCACAAGAGGTTGAACAACTGATCGTTGCCAGACTGGAAGCGATGAGCGAAGAAGAGATTATGCAATTGCTTCAATCCGAGCAGTCGCTCGCATAAATCCAAAATTTTCAATTTATAAATGGTTTCTTGCTGAAGGAAATGAATTGTATGCAAAAAACGACGGACCTTTCTGAGGCCAGACGCGCCCTCCTTGACAGATACCTGCGCGGGAATCTTCCGCCGACCGCTGCTCCGGTCGGTGGTATTCCCAGGCGCGCAGCAAGTGGCCCGGCTCCGCTGTCCTTTGGGCAGCAGCAGCTCTGGCTCCTGGCCCAACTGATGCCCGACTCACCCATGTATAACGAGAGCACGACGCTGCGCATCACGGGTGCGTTGGATGTCGCGATGCTCGAAAAAAGCTTGAATGAATTTATCAATCGCCACGAGGCCTGGCGCACTACCTTCCCTATTATCGATGAGCAGCCCGCCCAGGTCGTGCAACCTGCTATGCCATTGCAGTTGCCGGTGATCGACTTGAGCAGTCTGCCTGAGACCGAGCGCGAGGCTGAGGCTCTGCGACTGGCGACCGAGAATGCGGTTAAGCCTTTTGATCTTGTCCAGGGGCCGTTGCTGCGTGCCATCCTCGTCCATTTGAACGAGAATGATCACCGCCTGTATATGACGCTGCATCATATCATCTTTGATGCCGTAGCCATCTATCAGATCTTTCTGCCCGAACTGCACAAGCTCTACGAGGCATTCTCACACGGCGAGGCTTCCCCGCTGGCTCCGTTGACTCTTCAGTATGCCGACTTTGCAACCTGGCAGCGCGAGGTTCAGCACAAAGAGGCCGTGGCGAAAGAACTGGCATACTGGAAAGAGCAGCTCGCTGGCATCCCACAGGTGCTGGAGTTGCCCTCCGACCATCCCCGCCCGGCGGTACAGCGCTATCGTGGCTCGGTGCAAACCTTCGCGTTCTCGCGCCGCCTCACCGATGCATTGAAAGCCCTGAGCCGCCAGGAAGGCGTGACGCTGTATATGACGGTGACGGCAGCTTTCCAGACGCTGCTCCATCGCTATACCGGCCAGAACGATCTGGTGATCGGCACCGTGACCTCCGATCGCAAGCGACCAGAGGTGCAGGGGCTGGTAGGTTACTTCTTGAATACGCTGGTATTGCGCACAAACATGGATGGAGATCCGACGTTCCGCGAGGTGCTTGGCCGCGTGCGCGAGGTAGTGCTATCAGCCCGCCGTCACGAGGACGTGCCATTCGAATATGTAGTAAAGGAACTGCAGCCCGAGCGCACGCTCAGCTACAGCCCGGTGGTGCAGGTGCTGCTGGCATATCAGCCTTCGCTGCCCGAACTACCATCTAGCTGGACGTGTTCTCAGATGGATGTGCAAACAAATACCTCGAAGTTTGACCTCTCGGTGGAGATTGATGAGCGCGCTGAGGGACTGATTGGTCGCTTCGTCTACAATACGGATCTCTTTGAGGATGCGACGATTGTGCGCATGATCGGGCACATGGAGACGCTCCTGGAAGGGATTGTTGCCAATCCTGAACAGCAGATTGAGAAACTGCCACTGCTGAAGGATGATGAGAGGCGCACGCTTCTGGTCGACTGGAATGCGACGCAGGTAGCCTATCCCGAGGATGTTTGCTTGCACCAGCTTATCGAGGAGCAGGTCGCGCGCACACCGCAGGCGATCGCGGTCTCCTTCGAGCAGGAGCGCCTGACCTATCGCGAACTGAACAAGCGCGCCAATCAGTTGGCACACCGCCTGCGCGAGTTGGGGGTCGGCCCCGATGTGCTGGTCGCCGTCTGCATGCATCGTTCGCTCGAACTGGTCGTTGGCTTGCTGGCTATTCTCAAGGCTGGCGGTGCCTACGTACCTGTGGACCCCGATTACCCGCAGGATCGTATCACGTTCATGCTTGAAGATGCCCAGGCTCCGGTGCTGCTCACGCAGTCCCACCTGCGCGGACAGTTGCCGACCTCACAAGCGAAGGTGCTCTGCCTGGATAGCGACTGGTCCGCTATTGCCCGCTGCTCAGCCGAGAACCTGGAGCGCGAGGTGCAGCCGCAGCATCTTGCTTACGTCATCTACACTTCCGGCTCAACCGGCAAGCCCAAGGGAGCGATGAACACGCATCGCGCCATCTGCAATCGTTTGCTCTGGATGCAGGATGAATATCATCTTACCACGCAGGATCGCATCCTGCAGAAGACGCCGTTCAGCTTCGACGTTTCGGTGTGGGAGTTCTTCTGGCCGCTGCTCACGGGCGCGCATCTGGTTGTAGCCCGTCCCGGTGGGCATAGAGATCCCGCTTACCTGGCTGAACTGATAAAGACGCAGGAGATCACGACGCTCCACTTTGTGCCCTCCATGCTACAGGTCTTCCTGGAGGAGGCGCGCCACTACAGCTATCCAAAGCTGCGGCGCGTGATCTGCAGTGGCGAGGCGCTTTCGGCGGAGTTGCAGGACCGCTTCTTCACCTGCATGCAGGCCGAGCTGCACAACCTCTACGGTCCAACAGAGGCTGCGGTAGACGTAACGTACTGGCAATGCCAGAAGACGCCGGGTCAGCGCATCGTCCCGATCGGACGCCCGATCGCGAATATACAGATCCATATCCTGGACTCGCTGTTGCAGCCGGTTCCGATTGGAGTAGCGGGCGAACTGCATATCGGCGGCATCGGCCTCGCGCGCGGCTACCTCAATCGTCCCGAGCTGACCGCACAGAAGTTCATCAAGAATCCTGTCGCCACTGAAGAGGGGGCGCGCCTCTACAAGACCGGCGACCTGGCCCGCTACCTGCCCGATGGGACCATCGAATACCTGGGACGCCTCGATCACCAGATCAAGATACGCGGCTTCCGCATAGAACTGGGCGAGATCGAGGCCGTATTGGAGAGCTATACAGCCGTACGCGAAGCAGCGGTCATCGCACGCGAGGATGTACCCGGCGATAAGCGCCTCGTCGCCTATGTAACATTGCAGGCGGGCGAGACCGCAAGCAACTCAGAGCTTCAGCAGCACCTACAGCAGCAGTTGCCAGCATTTATGGTGCCATCAGCGTTTGTACTGCTTGAGAAGATGCCCATCTCGTCTAATGGCAAGCTCGATCGCCGCGCGCTACCCGCGCCAGAGATCACCAGAGAGGCGAGCGAAGATACCTACGTTGAGCCGACCTCGCTGGTGCAGGGCCAGCTCGTTCAGGTCTGGGAAGAGCTCCTGGATGTGCGACCGATCGGCATTAAAGACAACTTCTTCTCGCTGGGAGGACACTCACTCCTCGCGGCCCGCCTGATCGAAAAGATTCATCAGGTGTGTGGAAAGAAGATCGCGCTGGCGATGCTCTTTGCTGGTCCAACAGTAGAACAACTGGCCATTGCTATGACGCAGGATGTGAGCTCAACCGATTACACATCCGTTGTAGCGGTGCAGGCCAGTGGTTCTCTCCGTCCGTTCTTTTTCCTGCATGGGGACTGGACCGGCGGGGCGTTCTACTGCTTCACGCTGGCCCGCTCGTTGGGTGCTGACCAGCCATTCTACGTGCTGGAAACATACAAGACCGCTGGCCTGAGAGAGCTTTCCTGCCTGGAAGATATGGCGGCGGCGCATGTAAAAGCGCTGCGTAGCGCCCAACCAGAGGGACCATACAGGCTAGGAGGCTTTTGTAATGGAGGTCTGCTTGCCTATGAAGTGGCGCGGCAGCTCGAAGAAGCCGGAGAACAGGTAGATTTCCTGGGCTTGATCAACCCGACCAAGGCACACGAGCCCGATATCCTGTTGCAGGTTATTGGTCGCATCGGTCGGGTGCTGCGGTTCAAGCCGGCTACGGAGGCCCACTGGTACCTGCGCGCGCGGCACGCCTTGCGCCACGTGTTCAGGTTTGTGCGCCCCGGCGATGAGCGATTGGCGGACTTTCACAAGCTGACTGCAATAGATGCGCGGCTCGACAGCATGCTCCCGCCGCTGGAGTCGCTTTACAACGACTATGTAGGCGTCTTTGGCTGGCTCGTGAGCAGATACCAGTTGCGCGCCTACAAGGGAAAGATCGACTTCTACTGGGCCGCCGACGAACCATACATCCAGGAAGGCTGGAGCCAGGTGCCAATGATGAAAGACAAGCAAGAGATCGAGCATCACCTGGTTCCGGGCACGCATATGTCCTGTGTCACCGACTATACCGAGACTCTGGCCGAACGCTTGAGCGAGAACCTGAGTCGCTCCCAACAGGAGCAATTGAGCCAGCTGGTATAAGCAACGAACATAAGTGCTCCTGGTGCTGAAAACAGCTACGAAACATGGATCTTTACGAAAGCTTTCTTAGAGAAATGCTCTTTATATAGTATTGTACGGGCGGTATATACTCTGCCCGTACAAAAAATAGTTAGGATTGTAGAATGCGAGAAAATCAACCCTACCCACGCATCAGCGTTGTTATCCCGACACGTAATGAAAAGGAAAATCTTCAGCACGTGCTCCCAAACATTCCAGAAACGGTGAGTGAGGTCATCCTGGTCGATGGGCATTCAACGGATGGCACCATCGAGGAGGCCCAGAGGCTCCTGCCGGATATCCGCGTCATCAACCAGGTGAAAAAGGGCAAGGGCGATGCGCTGCGTCTCGGTTTTGCCGCCTGTACGGGCGACATTATCGTGATGATCGATGCCGATGGCTCGACCGATCCAAAGGAGATACCCCTTTTCATCGCTGCATTGATGGCTGGCAGCGATTTCGCGAAGGGCTCGCGTTTTATCAAGGGTGGAGGCAGCCACGATATTACTCCCCTGCGCAGCCTGGGAAATTATGGGCTCAGCCAACTGGTGAATCTCCTGTTCGGCGTACGCTATAGCGACCTCTGCTACGGGTATAATGCTTTCTGGAAGTACTGCCTCGATCACATCCAGGTTGACTGCGATGGCTTTGAGGTTGAAACCTTGATTAATATCCGCGTCCACAAAGCACACCTGAAAATTGCCGAAGTTCCTAGTACCGAACGCCCGCGCCTCTTTGGGCAGAGCAACCTGCGCACGTTCCGCGACGGCTGGCGCGTGCTCAAGATTATCGTCCAGGAGCGCCTGAGAACTGTGCCGCCGCTGCCACTGCCAATTGCGCATGTGACCGAAGAGACGCTTGCCATCACTGAACAATCCCCCGCGAAGACGGGAGAGGTTGCCTTGTAGTCCTGTCTGCGTTAAAATAGTGCTGCACATACGTCCTATAGGAGTAGATACGAATCTTGACTCCTATAGGACATATACAAATTCTTATGGTTACAGTATATGCATGTTCATTCATTGCGAAAATAAATAAATGGCCTTTTAAAAGGGGTATCAATCAATGGCTCTTCCGCTTAGAAATAGAAAAATACCTATCCTTATGTATCACAGTGTTTCAGAGCACGCAACCGCGAAGTTTAGACGTTTCGCGGTCGCGCCTGCGCTTTTTCATGACCATATGACATATCTTCATCAACAGAACTATACCCCTCTAACGGTTACGCAGTTGGTTCGCGCGCGCGCGCAAGGGAATTCTTCACTACCGGAGCGGCCCGTTGTTCTCACCTTCGATGATGGCTTCGCGGATTTCTATACAGCGGCATTGCCCATATTGCAAGAGTACAACTTTCTCGCAACGCTCTATATTGTGACGGCATACGTTGGCGCTACGAGCCTCTGGTTGCAGCACGAAGGGGAGGCGCAACGGCCCATGCTCAACTGGGAACAGGTGGCGAGCATTAGCGCGGCGGGTATAGAGTGCGGCGGTCACACACATACACACCCTCAACTCGATACGCTATCAGCTACAAACGCGCGCGAAGAGATCGTCCAGAGCAAACGCATTCTGGAGGAGCACCTGGGGCAAGAGATTGAAAGCTTTGCCTATCCATTCGGCTATCATACCGCGACTACGCAGCGACTGGTGCGGGAAGCTGGCTATACATCGGCCTGTGCAGTGAAATATGCCATGAGTTCAGAGACTGATAATCCCTTTTCGCTAGCGCGCCTTATTGTAAGCGCGGATACAAGTGTGCAGGCGCTGGCTGCGCTTCTTACGCAAGAAGCGCCTTCTGTGACCACATTCTACAAACGCGCAGCTACGCCAGCCTGGCGTCTTGCTCGTCGCTCAATTTCATTCACACACAGTGTGCGTCATAATAAAGGAAGGTCTCTGGTATAATGACGATAGATACAATACTTAGCGCTTCTGTAATCATATGTGTCTATACAGAAAAACGTTGGGGTGATATCCTGGACGCGGTTGCGTCGGTGCAAAGGCAGAGCACCCCCCCACGCGAAATAATTATCGTAGTTGATCATAATCCGCCCATGCTGGAGCGTGTGCGCGCTGAAATTCCCGGCGTGGTCGCGGTTGAAAATAGCGTGACGCAGGGCCTATCCGGTGCCCGCAATAGTGGTCTGGCTGCGGCGCAGGGCGAACTGATCGCCTTTCTCGACGATGATGCCACAGCTGAACCGGACTGGCTGGAGCGCCTGAGCCGCTGTTGTGAAGATCCTGCTGTGATGGGCGCAGGCGGAACGGTCGAGCCAGAGTGGCTAAGCACACAGCCCCGCTGGTTCCCAGAGGAGTTCTACTGGGTGCTGGGCTGTACCTATCAGAAGCGGCCAGAGAAGCCCGTTGTTGTGCGCAATCCATTTGGCGGCTGTACCTGTTATAAAAAAGAGTTGTTTGCAGCGGTCGGCGGCTTCACAACTGGCATTGGGCGCGTCGGGACGAAACCTATGGGCGGCGAAGAGACAGAACTTTGCATCCGTGGTCATCAGCATTGGCCGGAGAGGATTTTTCTCTACGATCCCCACGCGCGCATCCATCATCGTATACCCGCCGCGCGGGCAACGTGGAGCTATTTCCGCTCGCGCTGCTATGCCGAGGGACTCTCGAAGGCAACTATCGCCGGACTGGTGGGCACAAAGGATGGCCTCTCTTCCGAGCGCTCGTATATTATAAGTAGCCTGCTTGGTGGCGTACTCCGTGGCGTACGCGATACGCTCATCCAGCGCGACGTGACTGGTCTGCAACGCGCGGCTGCGATCGTGGCGGGCTTTGCGACAACCGTTGCGGGCTACCTGGTTGGAGCAATAACCCTGCGCTTCTCGCGTAAGGTCGTTGCCTCTGACGCGCAGGTGGACTCCCTACAACCGTTGATAACACATGATCAGCAGCACGCTTCACATAAAGAAGGAAACCTGACGCGGTGATAGCATTACTGTTTCAATGGATAAAAGCAAATCGTGTCATGCTCGTCAACGCCGGCTCGTTAATTGGAACGACGCTGATTACTGGCGTGTTGGGCTTTGCATACTGGTTGGTAGCTGATCGGCAATTCCATACTGATACCGTTGGCCTGGCTTCGGCTTCTGTATCGGCTATGATGTTACTGGGACCCCTCTGCGTACTGGGTCTGGGCACGCTACTGATCGGCGAACTTCCACGCCAGCCTGATAAGCAGGCATCGCTCATTAGCGCGGCTCTGATTCTGGTGAGTGTTGTAGGGGGAATAGCGGGCATTCTCTTTGCGTTGGTCGCGCCAATGGCGTCATCAGCTTTTCTTCCTTTGAGAGCATCTGTTGGCAGCGTCTTGATTTTCGCTAGCGGCGTGAGCCTCGCCTCGCTGACGATCGTCCTTGATCAGGCATTGATCGGGCTGCTCTACGGAGGTCTGCAATTCTGGCGCAATACGATTTTTTCAGCCTTAAAGCTGATCATGCTCTATAGCCTGGCCGTCTGGCTCAATAAATACGCGGGAGGCGTCTCAATTTATGGAACATGGGCGCTTGGGAATCTGATCTCGCTTATCCCGCTCATCGGGCTGGTCATTCTGAAGAAAAAAACAACCCTGAAAAAGGTAATGCCCGACTGGGGCCTGATGCGCAAGCTGGGACTCTTGGCATTCCAGCACCATATGCTGGATATGATGCGACAGGTTCCTATAACGGCGCTGCCAGTGATGGTCACGATTCTGCTTTCAGCGACGGCAAATGCCTTGTTCTACACAGCGTGGATGATCTCGGGACTGGTCTTTATCGCCTCCTTTGCCCTCACTACCGTGCTCTACGCTATCAGCCCCTCTGATACTGAAGAGCTTGCTCGTAAGCTAAAAATGACATTGGGACTCTCGCTGCTCACCGCTATAGGGGCGAATCTGGTGCTACAGCTGGGGGCTGGCATCATACTGAGCCTCTTCGGTCAGGTTTACGCGCAGGATGCATCCTGGTGCCTGCGCGTTATGAGCCTTGCAGCCTTTCCGACGATTATCAAATATCATTATGTAGCGGTGAAACGCATCGACAAACAGATGACGCGCGCTATGCTTCCCGTTGCTATTGGCAGTTTCCTCGAACTGGCCGTTGCAGCTATAGGTGCTCGCGTGGGTGGACTACTGGGCTTGACTGCTGGCTGGGTGATCGCCGTCTATGTCCAGGGATTCTTGATGGCTCCCGCTGTCTTCAAAGCCGCCCATTTCCGCATCTTCGCACGCACGACTTCTCTGGCTATCGAGGCGCAGGACACACGACGCCTGGCAAGCGCCCTGGCTGCCGAGGGAGCAATTGAGGCGCTGGATACGCGCAGGCTATCGAGTGTTCTGGCTGCCAAGGGAGCAATTGAGGAGATGGACACGCGCACTCTGGCAAGCGTCTCGGCCTCAAATGCCTCGATCGAGAAACAGGATACGCGCAGGATGGCGGGCATTTCGAATTCAAACGCGGTGGAAAATGAAGACACACGACAACTCGCGGGCGCTTCAGCTTCACATGGCGGCGCGGTCGAGGACCAGGATACACGCACTTTAGCAAGCGTCTCGGCTTCGCTTGGACCTATCGAGGACCAGGATACGCGTACCCTGTCAAGCATTTCAGGCTTCTATGATGATGATGATGACGAGGATGCATGGCGTTATGCCAGCGGCGAGATGGTGATCGCGCAACAAATGTTAAGCGTCTCTTTCTCGGTTGCCAATGAAAGAAACGCTATGGCTGCGAAGGCGGAGAGACAATTGAGAGCGCAGCGGCTCGCGCAGCTTTCAGACGGCTCCATATCGCCTGATATGTTGGAGACGCGGCCCGTCCCCAGTTCGCCAATAGTGGAAGACACGGTACTGCTGCCACGCTTCTTCTCTCGTCCACCCCAGCGCACGTGCCCACGCTGTCACACGCGCCTGGATGAGCACGCGAGTTTCTGTAAAAACTGCGGGGCACGCCTCGATAAGAGCGACACGTCCGAGCTCGCCGCTGTGCGACTGCATCGAGATGAAAACAAGGCTGCGCAGTCGCTCTCGCAGGCTCTTCCCTGCCCCCAGTGTGGTAAAGCATTGCCGCCGCACGCGAAGTTCTGTAGCGCCTGTGGTCAACATATCGAGCAGGGTAAAGAGAAGTGGTCTGTGGCGGCGCTCGTTACCGCGATCGTTACCGTGGTGCTACCGATCGTCGCTTTTGCCATCTGGGCGTTTTCGCTGGAAGCAGTCCATATCAATCTCAGAAATATGAATAACCTGGGCCTGGTCTCGATCTTCCCGCCCTCTCTCATCGTTGCCTTGCTGATTATCGCGGCAAGCTTCGGCCTGGCCCTTTCGCAGAAGCGCCTGAGCATTCCCATTCTGCTCCTCCACATCCTTATCCTGATATTCGTGTTGTATGGCGTCACTGCTCTCGTCGAGAGCATCCCGCGCTTTGCTGTCGTGTATCGGCACGCGGGGTACACCGACTATATTATACGGCACGGGGGCGTCGATCCTAACCTGGACGCTTACTTCAACTGGCCGGGCTTCTTCATCTTCGTCGCTTTCATGACCAAGATTATGGGCTACAATAGCATTCTGCCATACGCGGCCTGGGCACCGGTCTTCAACAATCTGTTGTATCTGGGGCCGCTCTATATGCTTGGGAGGACTTTTACCAACGATAAGCGCATCGTGTGGCTCAGCCTCTTCTTCTTCTTTGTGACGAACTGGATCGCGCAGGATTACTTCTCGCCGCAAGGGTTCAACTTCTTCTTGTACCTTGTCATGATCGTGATCCTGGTCAAGTGGTTCAAGGTGCCCACAGCAACGAAACCGCGCAAGTTAAGTCGGCGCTGGCGCATCCTGGGACCCCTGCTGCCGCTGGTTCAGGGCTTCTTTAGCTGGTTGACCGCGCCGGATACCTTGCCGAACGCGCCTGCAACTCGCACACAGCGCGTGCTGCTCATGGGTTCTCTGATTGCGATTTTCGGGCTGATGGTTTTCACCCATCCATTGACGCCGTTCCTGACCATTGCTCCTGTGACGGCCCTCATCGTTCTGCGCCGCAATAACCCGATCTGGTTGCCCGTGGCGATGATTGTGATGACCGCCGCCTGGCTCTACTTCATGGCTCAGCCCTATCTGGCAGGCAATATCAGCGCCCTCGTTGGCGACTTTACCCATGTTGGGAGCACCGTGACACAGAATGTCACCGGTCGCGTGACGCAGGGAGATCCCCAGCATAATTTTATCAGCGATGTCCGTCTCTTGATGACCGTATTCGTGTGGGTGCTCGCGCTCATCGGCGGCCTCATGCGCCTGCGCAAGGGCTATCGCGATGTGACTTATGTGATACTCGCGCTGGCACCTTTCCCGGTATTCCTGGCTCAGTCGTATGGTGGTGAAATGCTTCTGCGCATCTACCTGTTCACGTTGCCTCCGATGTGCCTATTTGCCGCCTCGATCTTCTTTACATCAACCAACAGGTTCGTCTCGCTGTTTATGAAGGTCGCCGTCATCATCATCTGCGTCTTCTTGATGGGCACGTTCCTCTACACCCGCTATGGCAACGAACGCATGGATTATATTACTACCCAGGAATTTACAGGCGTTGAGAAGCTCTATGATATGGCCCCTCGCGATTCGTACTTACTTGAGGCATGGGGTGGGACACCCTGGGAATTCAAGAACTACGAGGAATATAATCAGGATTCATTGGAGGATGATATTCCCGACGCCGTGGCGGATCTGAATGTGAACGCGATCGTTCAGCTGATACATAATCAGTCTTCTCCTAACGTGTTCATTATTATCACGCGTACCCAGAGGGCAACCGGCGATTCTGAAGGGTTGCCGCATGGAACGCTCGATAAGTTGGAGGCGAAGTTGATTGCGTCTAAGTTGTTTGTGCTGGTCTATACAAATCGTGATGTACAGATACTCCATTACGTTGGGAAAAACTAAGAGGTAGAGAATGATGCGCTTACTATTCCGGTCGGTCTGGATCTGGCCGACACTTATTCTACTCTTGACAGCCGCTACGGCGCTGGTCACTTTTGTACCCGAGGTGACTGTGATGCTGGATGCTGGATTTCTGCACCCAATTCTCGTTATGGCGTTTCTGTGCATATGTCCCGGTATGGCGGTTGTGCGCTTCTTTCGCTTGAGTGAAGCGATCGCTGAGTTCATCCTGGGACTCTCGCTCAGCTTCTGCATCGGCGCGTTAGTGGCCGGGATTATACTCTATGCAAATATATGGTCGCCTACAAACATCTTCGCTATCCTGCTCGGTTTTTCCGTGATAGGCGCAATCTTGCAGCTCATCCTGCCATTGTCACGCCGACTCTTCGCGCAACGCTCTTCTCAGCCGCAAGGACGCGTTTCCGCACATTGAAAAGCTAAAGGTAATGTTTGTATGATTGTGCGCGCCCGGTGCCTGTCTCACCGCAACGTAAAAAATAGGAGTATGCAGCTCTTTCTACTCTGCATGCTGCTTTCGGTCATACTCATCTCTTGTAATCAGGATACGAGCGAACAGGGGATTATTCTTCCTGTTCAGAACAATCCCACGAAGATCAAAGCCGATGTGTCGGTGGACGTTGATACCTCTTCTCCCTTGCTGACCAGCCAGTTCTCGTCGGGCTTCTCTCATATCGATACTTCGTTAGATGTGCAGCAAGGGAATAATCCTGTCGCGATCAATAGTGTAAAAACGCTGCTCAAGCAGGCTATGCCGTATCAAGATACGCCGATTATGGCCTGGGGCGCGCCCGATCCCTGGCCTGATCCCAGCCAGCCGGAGCCAACGAACTGGTCGTACCTGGACAGCCGCCTGCAACTTATTCAAGAAACGGGTGGCATTCCGGTGATTACCCTGAGCGAGGCTCCCTGGTGGATGAAGGGCGAATTGCAACCAAATGGGAGCACGCGCGTTCTGACTCAGGCGGACGAATGGTCAGATATCGCTTATAACTCAAGGATTCTGGATAATAAGATGGGCGCGTGGCTGCATCTGGTGCAGCGCGTGGCGGAACGCTACATGGCTCCTCCTTATAATGTGCGCTATTTTCAGGTCTGGAATGAACTGAAGGGCTACTATAATCCCATCTCTAACGCGTATGATTATACTACGAGCGCCGGCGATTTCAGTGGCCCCAACGCAGAGCACGGCTATACCTATATGTACAATCAGGTCTACGATCGGCTGATGTTGGTCGCAAAGGCGCAAAATATTCCGACGCAGAGCATCAAGGTGGGCGGACCGTATGTGGTGATGGATACCTGGTCCTCTCCCAACCAGAGCCAGCTTTCGAATATCACAAAGGCGTACGGAACGTTCGATCAGCGTTCGCTCGATGTGGTCCTCTACTGGCTGCAACATAAAAACGGGGCGGGCTTCATTACGCTGGATGGCTCCAATTCAAACAGGGATATTGAGAGTCACGCGGACCCCTTTACCGCCGCTGAAAAGTTTGCCGATATGACGCAATGGCTCAGATCGCTCGATCCAACTACCTATCCTGGAGCCAGAACGCTGCCCGTCTGGTTCGCGGAGTGGTACGCTACCTCCTACAACTACGCTCCCAACGATGCGTACAATACCGCGATCAAGGCATATGCACTGATGAAGTTTCTGGAGGCTGGCGGCTCGGTGGCGCTCTCGTGGGGCAGTATGGGCGTTACGCCAGCTGATGTCAATATCTGGACCCCTACCAATCAGTCGGGCGGCGGGCAGGCGTTGCCTTTCTACTATGTCTTGAAGGAGGTGAACGACAACTTCGCGCCAGGGGTGCGCATCTACCAGACCATCATCTCCTCGCCCGCTAGCGTAGAGGCGTTGGCTTCGGCCAACCGCGTCATGCTGGTGAACAAAACGGCGAATACGCTCACCGTAAGTCTCAATTATAAGCGGGTTGTTTCGCTGCAACCCTACCAGGTGGGCGTCGTCCCTCTTCCCTCCCTGTAATTGTTTGTCATTGCTAGACAAATGTGCTAAGCTTACTGCAAATGTTGCTGATCTTAAATTTGCACTGTCTGTAAATTTGTAGAGAGAGGGATAAGTGGCGAACCAGTATCACCTGGAACTTCTTCAACAGGGAAGCGAGAAGTGGAACTTATGGCGTAGTCAATCTCCTGGCGTGCAGCCCGATCTCAGAAGAGCTGTGCTGAGTGGTACGAATCTGGTGGGCGCTAATTTGAGTGAGGCGAATCTAAAAGGTGCCGTTCTGCGCGGGACGCTGCTTCAGGGGGCGATGTTCTGGCGCGCTTCTCTACGTGGGGCCGACCTGCGCAGGGCCGATCTGCGTCAGGCACATCTCTACCAGGCTGATCTTGTGCAGGCAGATCTGAGGGAGAGTACTCTTTCTCAGTCCAACTTTAGAGAGGCCATTCTGGGCGGAACAAGCTTTGCGAATGTCGACCTGAGTACGGTGAAGGGACTTGAGACGATCCGGCACATGGACCGTTCTTACGTCGATATCCATACGCTGTACCGTTCGCAGGGACACATCCCCGACGAGTTCTTGAGGGGCATAGGCGCTCCCGATCACTTTATTACTTCCGCGCACTCGTTGTTCACTACTCCTGTGCAGTACCTCTCTTGTTTTATCAGTGCCTCAAGTCATGAGCAGGCATTTGCCTCACGCCTCTATGAGGATCTACAGCGCAAAGGCGTGCGCTGCTGGTTTGTATTGCATGAGCTCAAAGGCGACGACGACGATTTCACGCGCATGACCGAGACGTTTCAGCACTACGATACCTGGTTGCTCTTGCTCTCCGAGTATACGCTCAGCAGCGAATGGATCAAGCAGGAAGTGCGCATGACCTTGAATCTGGAAGAGCGTCAGAAGCGCTCTATCCTCTTCCCCCTGTATCTCGATCCCGCCTTTCTCAATACGACGGCTGACCAGTTTCTCGCCGCGCTGCACAATCGCATCGGGCAGAATACGCTGCTCACCTCGCTGCAAAACCATCGCATGCGGAACTTCTCAGACTGGAACGACGAAGACGCGTACCAGCGAGCCTTCGCCGAACTGCTGCACGACCTGCAGCGCCATGCAGTCTCAGTACATACGTAATTGCTCTGCTTATGACAATGAGACGGTGTTCGCACTGCGCGCGCTCTGTTGCGCGGCCTCGATGATATGCAGGGTGAGCGCCGCGTCCACTGGATCGACGGGTGGCGGACCTCCTGTGACGAGGGCGTCGCGTAGCAGCTGATAGAAGCTCTCATAGCTACCGGTCAGGGTCTCTACGGCTCCATCGATATGCACGCCGCCAACATCCGTCGAAAGCCTGCCCCATTGTTGGCGCGGCTCCTTGCCCCAATCTGGATGCCCCGGTCGCAGGCCCGCCTTGAGCGCATCTTCCTGCGGGTCCAGTCCCCATTTCTCATATGTCCCGCGTAGTCCATTGATGCGAAAGCGCGCTCCCGCAATGCGCACCACAACGCTCATCGACAGGTGGGCGTGGATGCCCTGGGGGAAGGTAAGCGCGACAAACGTGTCGTCGTCTACCTGCGCACCTGGCCGCTGCCGCTCGGCTTCGGCGTAGACCCGCAAGGGTCGCCCAAAGAGCTGCGTGGCCTGGTCAATGAGGTGGCTACCGAGGTCGTACAGCAACCCTCCTGCGTCCTCCTCCACCGCCGATTCGCGCCAGGCATCGGCCCGTGGCGCGGCACGATAGCGATCATAGTGTGAAACAAAGCGCGTAATGGGACCGAGCAGCCCGTCGGCGAGCAACTGGCGTACGGTCAGAAAGTCGTTGTCCCAGCGCCTGTTCTGAAAGACCGTCAAGAGCTTTCCCGTTTTCTTGCTGGTTGCAATGAGCTGCTCCGCCTGTGCAGCTGTTGCCGCTACAGGTTTGTCGATGACTACGGGCAGGCCAGCGTCCAGCGCGGCAAGTCCGAGAGAAACATGAGCGCGGTTAGCCGCCGCGACGACGACCAAATCATAACGCTCGGGCTGCGCCCAGAGCGCGTCCGCCGCTGGAAGAATCTCTGCTGCCGGGAAGTCGTGCCGGGCCTGCTGCTGCCGGGCAGGCGAGCCTGTCACAATTGCCGCGACGCTCATACCCGGCGTCGTGCTGATGAGCGGAGCGTGAAATACCGAGCCCGCGAGCCCATAGCCGATCAGCGCGACGCGTATGGGATCGGCGCTTGAATGGATTGACGACATACGTTTCCTCTTGTTCTTCTATGTTGGAAAAATAAAAGCTCTTATGCAAGAATGATATCACGTAGAAAAATATGGTAATGATCAATCGGCCTACAAAACCCAATGTACGCTTTTTTGCGGACACAATTATCCCTTCCGTGTTATACTGTGCCTATTATTGATAACTTTTCTCAAATTTATGAACAGGGGTACCTACCACGTGAATCCAGTTTCTTCGCTTCCTTCTCACCAGTCTATACTGACGGCTCTGCAGGCTGTCCACGGCGTAACGCTGCTCTCTAACGTGCTTGACGGGCACGCGGGCCGGGCCGTTTTGGACCTGCTGCACCTGCTTGCCGCGCCGGAACCTGCCGCGATAGCGGTGGCATCTTCCTACAGTATTGCTTTTAGAGAGCTTGCCGCTGCGGCAGAGATTGATGCCGCCGATGCCTGGCAGGCGTATCTCATCGCTCGCCTGATCGATGACAGCAACCTGTGGAGTGCGCGGGTCGAGCGTGGAGAGATCATCACGTCGGCGCTACGTGCCCAGGCGCGGCGCGATCTGCGCGCACTGCACCTGTTGTTTCAACTCGACGCACAGATGCTCTGGCAACTTACGCAAGAGATCGTTGTTCCGGCACTGCCCGTTCTGCGCGATGCCTGGGCACCCTGGTACGATCTCGCGCCGCTACCCGAGGTACGGACCGCTCGCGACGACCTGGCATACAGAATAGCGAAGTGCGATGATTGGGCCGAACTTTCAGAGCCCCTGGAGGCTTACTGGTCCCGCCACGGTACGGGTCCGCTGGCGCACTATCGCGTCCTGCGCTGGCAGAGCAACGAGGAAGGATTGCGCGGCATCGCCCATCCTGATCCCATACAGTTGAGCAACCTGATCAGCTATGAACGCGAACAGACGCTGCTCAAGGCGAACACCGAGCGCTTCCTCGCCGGACTGCCCGCCCACGATGCCCTGCTCTACGGCGCACCTGGCACGGGCAAATCCTCGACCGTGAAGGCGCTGGTGAATGCCTATGCCGATCAGGGTCTGCGCCTGGTCGAGGTACGCAAAGAGTATATCAGTGACCTGCCGCGCATCGTTGCTCAGGTGCGCGGGCGAGCACCGCGCTTCCTGCTCTTTATCGACGATCTCTCGTTCGAGGAGCACGAAACGGAGTATAAGGTGCTCAAGATGCTGCTCGAAGGGACCGCCGAGGCGCGCCCGGCCAATGTGCTGATCTATGCCACCACCAACCGTATGAACCTGATTCGCGAGAACTTCTCCGAGCGTGGCAAGCCGACCGAGGATGTAAACTGGCGCGACAGCATGGACGAGAAACAATCCCTGGCCCATCGCTTCGGACTGCGCGTCACGTTCAGCACACCGGATCAGCGGCGCTATCTCCAGATCGTCGCGGGCCTGGCGCGGCAGCGCGGCATTGTTCTTCCAGACGAGGTGATCAGCGAGCGCGCCCTGCGCTGGGAACGTCAGCGCGTCGGGCGCTCAGGTCGCCTCGCGCGCCAGTTTATCGACGATCTAGAGGCCGAGCTCAAACACGCGGAACTCTAAGCTGCCACGGATTAACGCGGCGAGAACGCCTGAACGCCAGTAATCTCGCGCCCGACGATGAGCGACTGAATCGTATCGGTTCCCTCGTAGGTGAAGACTGCCTCGATATCGGCGTGGTGGCGCGCGATATGGTACTCAAGCAGAATGCCGTTGCCACCGAGCATCTCGCGAGCGTCGGCGACGACCTCGCGAGCCAGGCGCGCGTTGTTCATCTTGGCGAGAGATGCCATCGGTGCGGTCATCTTCCCCTCCGCCTGGAGCTGACTGAGGCGCAAGCAGAGCAGTTGCATGCTGGTGACATTCGCCAACATAGACGAGAGCTTGTTCTGGATGATCTGGAAATTGATCAGAGCCTTGCCGAACTGCTTGCGCTCCTGGGCATAGGACAGCGCGATCTCATACGCGGCGATCGCGTGCCCGATGGCCTCCCAGGCCACACCGGAGCGTGTCGCCGTGAGCACGCTGCTCGTATCCTTGAAGTTGTGGGAGAACGCGAGGCGGTTCTCGGCGGGGACGTGGACATCAGTCAGCACGATGTCGGTCTGCCAGACGGCGCGCTTGGCGACCTTGCCCGTCATGATTTTGGCATCGAAGCCGGGCGTGCCCTTCTCGACAATAAAGCCGCCAACATTCCCCTCGTCGTCGCGGGCCCAGATAATGGTGAAGTCGGCAAAAGAGGCGTTGCCGATCCAGCGCTTGGAGCCGTTGAGAATGTATTCGTCGCCCTCGCGATGCGCCCGCGTCTCCAGGGCGACCGCGTCGGAACCATGCTGCGGCTCGGTCAGGCCAAAGGCACCGATCTTCTCCATGCGCGCCATCGCCGGTAGCCAGCGCTGCTTCTGCTCCTCCGAGCCAAGCAGAGCAAGCGAGGTCATAGCCAGACCAGAGTGGACGCCGAAGAAGGTACAGATACTGGCATCTCCACGCGCCAGTTCAACGGCGACGAGTCCCGCGGCGGTAACACTCATGCCAGGGCAACCATAGCCCTGAATACTTCCGCCTGCGATACCCAACGCCGCAATCTTGGGGACCAGCTCAAACGGGAACTCCGCTCGCTCCCAATAGTCATTGATGATAGGAATGACCTCGCGATCGCTGAATGCGCGCACCTTATCGCGGATGCTGCGCTCCTCGGGGGTCAAGAGTTCGTCCATCAAGTAAAAATCTGTTCCTTGCGCGTATTGAATCTCAGTTGCCATTTTCTGTTCCTTTGTACTGTCTATGCGCTGACGCTTTTTTCCATGGAGTTGACCTCGCTGCGAGGGCAACACATAACACAACAGGCGCTGTCGCGTTGGGACAATATCCATATAGTATCTTTTATGATGGAACTTATGCAAGAAGACAACTGTTCCCTGGGTCGTTTTTAGCAGTATCACAAGATTGGTACGTCTTTGTGTTGGTGTTATCACTGGTGGAGATGTTACAATTTGAGTATGGCCTGTTACATATTCTAGTCAGTCAGGAGGGGAGAATTCTATGAAGGTCAAGGATGTAATGACGACGCAAGTCATTACAGTTAAGGAAGATCAGACAAAGCAGCAAGTAGCGCGTCTCCTTACCCGGCATCGTATCAGTGGCGTGCCGGTCGTGAGAAATGATAATGTCGTTGTAGGCGTTGTGACAGAGTATGATATCATTGCCAAAGAGGGCCAGCGCGTCAGTGAAATTATGACGCGTAGCTTGATTAGCGTGAGCGAGGAGACGGGCCTGGAAGAGGTGGCGCGCATCCTTGTACACGAGCATATCAAGCGCCTCATCGTGCTCGATCATGGCAGGCTGGTGGGCATCGTGAGCCGCGCCGACCTCATCAAAGAGGTGGCGATGCGCTGGGTCTGCCCGGTCTGTGGCGAGATGATCCATAGTCAGGTTTTGCCCGAGCATTGCCCGCGCTGTGGAGCATCGAAAATCGCTATCTTATCGGAAGCGTTCGCATCGAGTTCTGACTAAAACAGTGGGAAGCGTTGGGTTCCGGGAGGCATCTTCCCAGATGTAGGCCAGCAGGTCGGCTGCCACATGGTCCTGCGATCTCGTCCAGGTGTTTGAGGCCAGCATACACCTACGCGGGATCGGTCGCTAGCACGGCTTTTGCGGTGCAGCGATACGGCAGTAGCGCGCCGCATGAGTTTCATCATCTTTTTTGTCTTCACAATACCACTCCTTTTGTGTTGTGCCGGTACCCGTAGCCGACACACAGAGTTATGGCTCATCCACAGGGGCATCGAGCTCTTCTCCCGTGCTGGCTGGTCGCTCCGTCGCGGCGCGCATCCAGGTGGGAACCTCCTCCACCGACTCCGTTGCCATCTGTTGCAGTGCCTCGCGCTGCTCATCGAGCCAGTGCAAAAGTTCCAGTGCTTCGTGGGCCGTGAGGGAGACGCGGATGCCCTCACCGGTAATATCGAGCATCCCCTGTGTATGCAACTCAACGATGTGCTTTCCCAGATCGCGTGTACTCATATCTGTCTCTTCTCTCTTACAATTATTTTCGGGTAGGTGTTTGTATATGCGTGGTAGTTGCCAAAATATAACGTACTATGACGCCACGCCTTTTGTTTGCTTCGTAAGGACAATCCTTACGTATAGTATACGCTTTATTGGCATTGGCATTCAATTGTTGCCTCTGCGCTGTTTTATATAAGAGGCCACCGTTTTCTTCAAGATGCTAAGGGTCACGCGCACACGCCCGAGCTTCCAGGCCGTGCGCGCCTTGAAGGCATACAATGAGGCATCGGTAGGGTCCAGACGGATGGCCTGTTCGGACGCGGTGAATGCCTCGCTGTAGACTTTCAGGCTGTAATAGGTTTGTCCCTTGGCACGCAAGACGCGCGCGTCGGTGGGGTCCAGGCGCGTTGCCTGCTCGTAGGCAACGAGTGCCTCTTCGTAGTTTTTGAGGCCATAGAGGATGTTGCCCTTATTGACGTAGGCGCGCGCATCCTGGGGCGCGAGCTGGACCGCTTGCTCGGAGACCGCCAGGGCCTCGTCGTAACGCTTGAGGCCATAGAGCGCCTTACTCATGTTATAGTATGTCCGTATATCCTGGGGCGCGATCTGGGCGGCCTGCCTGTATGTTTCGAGAGCCTCATCATAGCGCTTGAGGGCGTAGAGCACGTTGCCTTTGTTGTTGTAGGCGCTGACATAGGTGGGGGCAAAGTGCAGTGCCTGTTCGCAAGCTTGCAGGGCTTCATTATAGCGCTTGAGGATGTAGAGCACTTTGGCCTTGTTGTGATAGCTAAGCACATTGTTGGGGACGAGGCGGATGGATTCATCGAAGGCGGACAGGGCCTCATCATAACGCTTGAGACCATAAAGGGCGATACCACGGTTGAAGTGCGTTCCCGCGTCATATGGCGTCAAACTGCTCGTCTGCTCAAATGCGAGCAGGGCTTCGTCGTAGCGTCTGAGGGTGGAGAGCGCGATGCCTTTGCTGTAGTATGCCTCGGCATATGTGGGAACGAGCTGGATTGCCTGCTCAAAGACTGCTATGGCTTCGATGTAGCGCCTGAGCCGGTAAAGCGCGTTGCCCATACCCTGATAGGCCTGGACGAAATCCGGCGCGCTGGCAATCGCCTGCTTATAGGCCGCGAGGGCTTCTTCATAGCTACCGACCTGGTAGAGTGTGTTGCCCACGTCGTAATGCCCGCGGGCAAGCTGCGGAGAGAGCTGAATTGCCCGCGGGCGAGACGTGCTACCCGTTTCATGTCGCCTGAGACGTGCGGTGGCGTGCAATTTCCCTTGTTGTGCGCGCTTGCTAGAAGCATCAAGGCGCAACGCCTGCTCATAGGAGGTAAGTGCTGCCTGGTACCAGCCATTCCTGAAATGGGTGTCGCCTTGCGCCAACCACTGCTCTTTTGTTTTTTGCGCTTCTCCGCCGTCTGCTACCAGAGGATGTGCTAAATCAAGGTCTCTATAATCCATACAAGCTTGCTCCCTCTTTTGCATCTGTAGACGATTGCCTTGTTCCCTTCTATTTACAAAAATAGTGATGTTTTGTGATTTCCACTTTTCAATAGAAATCTTGTATATAATTTGAAACGATCGTGCTGCGCTTATTTAACTTTGTTTCGGCATACAAAAGTGCTTGCGTATACACCTATATACACGACTCGGAGAGACATAGTGATGCTTGCAAGGTAGATCAAGGTACAGAAAGTACGCCGCGTGTAGTACCCACCAGCGTATACGGCTTATAGCAATTTATGGCTAGTCAGAAAAGGCATAAGGAGAATGAGGATGCGCATCTTTTGCGCTATCCCAGTTTCAGGCTACGTTCCTGCTTGATGCATGCTTCGCCCGCAAACGGTAGTGGCGACATAAATTGTCGTCGTGAGGATGGCGGCAAGGTGATGGCGGAGATCTGTGTTTTCTTGTATGCTTGCTCCAGATCGTGAGCAAAGTCCGCCGCGCTGGGGAAACGCTGATCTGGCTCTTTCGCCAGAACTTTGCGTACCACTTTCTCGGTGGCCGGTGCTATCTCGACACCTTTCTCGCTGAAAAATGGTGGCGGAATAAATAAATGCTGGTGGACGACCTCTTCAAATGTGCCGGTAAACGGCCACTCGCCACAGAGCCACTCATAGACGACCACGCCGAATGAATAGAGATCGCTGCTGCGGCGCGGCTTCCCCTGCAACTGCTCCGGCGCGGCGTAGAGCACGGTCCCTTCGAAGTCGCGGAAGGCGGGCGACGCGGGATTGAAGCTCTGCGAGACAATGGCGATGCCAAAGTCGGAGAGCAGCACTTCACCGTTTGGGCCAAGCAACATATTGTGTGGCTTGATGTCGCGGTGAATGAGCTGGTGCCGATGGATATACTGCAATGCGTCGGCAATCTGCCTGACATACTGCATAATCGTGACCAGCGGGAGGCGCGTCCCCTTTGGGTAACGCTGGCGCAGTGTGCCTTTGGGCGCGTAGTCCATGACCAGAAACGGCGTATCGCCTGCCATACCGGAGTCGAACACGCGCAGGATGTGAGGGTGGCGCAGGTGTGTCAGCAAGTCTGCCTGAGCAAGAAATTTCGCAGCATCGTTGCCTCGCCCATCGAATACTTTGATGGCCGCCTGCGCGCTCGTCGTAATATGCTCGCCGAGATAAATTTCGGCGTAGTCGCTTTTCCCCAATAAACGGATTAAGCGATAGCTACCGATGCATTGATCCAGGCGTTGGCTCTCGTTTGTCATAAGCGTCTCATCCCGCTACATTGATGCTTTACAATGAAATTGTAGTGGAATGGATGGGCATGTGTCAAATTGCTTGCTTTTAGTCCTAAAGAGATGCTCCTACTATGCCCAGGTGTTGACGCTACCGATCGGCCAACATGGCGACAATGCCGTTGAACTCCTCCTGCGCCCTTTTCACATCACCGGCAAAGATAAGCCCCAGGGGATTTTTTGTCATACGAGAGATGATCCTTGTGCCATCCTGCTTCAGGCTCTCATCTAGCTTACAGATATATTCTCGTACGACGCGTGGATCAACGTGTGCCGGGAGGTATGATTTATCAATGGTAAAGATACCGTCGCGAATCACCGTGCGCATATTGCTTACGGTCGGCTCTTTTCTATTGACGCCGATGATGGTCATGATGGCATCAGTGTAGTTTGTCCAGCGCGGATTACACTCGGCAAGGTAGTGGACAGGCTCCAGCTTTCTTCTCTTCTGGAGCTCTTTCTCGTGTGGGCCGGGAATGATGATATCTATATTCGCAATACCACGTATCGCTGCAAAATCAACGCTACATTTTGTCGCTGCTCGCTTCAAAATCGTTTCGAAGCAGGCAGCAGTTGCATCCTCGTATTGCTGCTGGACCTGGCGCAAATAGGAATTTCTGGGGATATAGGAGCTTGTGCCGACACACGCTTTACTGTCCTGGCCCTGCAATTGTCCATTCCAGCGCAACGATGCTACCTGTCCATCGAGTATGACGACCGACATGCCGGGCGAGTCGGCGATGTCGATAAAACGGCTGATAACGACGCGCTGCTCCTTCTGCACGTTCATCGTTGCCAGCAGGTTTTTCTGTGAGGCGGCAATGGCGTCAGGCCAACTGCTATAGGACTGCGTATGGTCGGCATCTCCGTCCGGCAGCACAATGATCTTGCCTTCCCGCTCGTATACCAGGCAGCTGCCATAATTTCCATCGGATTCGGCTGTTCTGAAGACGATGCCCAGTGGATACTTCTGGGCCATACCAGCTTTTTTATAGATGTCTTCTATATCGGCGAGAAATGCCAGGGCCACGCTACTGATAGCATAAATGTTTGCAATTCTATAGTCCGGCGTGCTTACACCGTCAAGCTCTAGCTCATCTGCGAAGCGATAAAAATCGGCTTTATTTTTCAATAAGTGGACCATGCGACTGGGCAGCCCCCAAGAAAATCCGTCCACGCCGCCGCGTATGCGCTGCTCCGTCTCGGGCACATTGATATAAGGAACCACCACTACCTGCTCGATTGCCAGGGCTTCTCGCTCCGCCCTCAAGTCTTCAAAGGTGGCCGCCTTCATCTCTTTCCCAAAGAGCTGACTGAGATAGGCGAGCTGTGCTTCAATGTCGGGTGTAGGCGTGTCGACTAAAACACGTATGCGCCTGGCATCAAGGGGGACGTGACCACAGCGTTCCCCATAGTGCGCCTCTAGCTTGTCGACCATCGTCTTGTTAGAAGCCCTCAGCACGCCACTTCCAATATTATGAAAACCTACACCAAGCTCCAGTGGCATTTTAGTGAGAAACAATGATTCATTGAGCATATCCATAAACTATACAGCCTTACAGCCGCTCCTCCCTGCTTTCCTCTTTTTTAAATGTGTTGGCTGAGTCGCATTTTTCTACTGTCATTATAGCAGCAAGACGATGACTGGAATAGCCTTCCGGTACTCATAGATACCTGTACGCTGGCACCTCCTTTTTTGTGATGAAAGGTATGTATCTGCCTGTTAGAACACACATCCTCAAGACAACAAGCTAAGCTTTCTCCATATCTTGTAGCGTGTTAAGCGCCTCGGTGATATGCTTCTGCGACGTAAACTGCGACGAGAAGATGTGGCGCACAATCCCTTGCTTGTCGATGATATAGGTGACGCGGCCCGGCAGCAGTCCGAATGTTGTGGGGACGCTGTACTGCTTTCTGAGCATGCCGCTGTCCGCGTCTGCTTG
This sequence comes from Chloroflexota bacterium, assembly GCA_030854195.1. Classification (GTDB taxonomy): domain Bacteria; phylum Chloroflexota; class Ktedonobacteria; order Ktedonobacterales; family Ktedonobacteraceae; genus JACDAE01. The sequence continues at coordinate 11,246 of JALYTQ010000009.1, read as the reverse complement.
TTGTCGAGACTCATTGCTTCTCCTTAGTTCTTTCGCTGCATATCAACTGATAAGTGGATACTCACTACATTAGTAGTGTGTGAATGCTCACTTGTCAAGGGACGATGAGCCACCTTGACAGGCTCATCCCCGCCCCATATACTTTATTTAACCATATGAGAACTTAAGCGTTTTATGCACGCCGTTATAGCATTGGCGGAGGAACATCCTTGATCGCCTCACCGGTTCATAAACAACGCGGCGACTATGCCTATTATAGAAAGATCTTCGCAGGTCGCGCCATGCCGTTTGCGTTTCTTGATCTCGATCTACTTGCCGAGAATATCCGGCAAGTGTTGGCGCGCGCGGGTGAAAAGCGCGTGCGTCTCGCCTCCAAGTCGTTGCGCAGCGTTGCCGTCATACGTCGCATTCTGCAAGCCGACCCGTGCTTTCAAGGTATTATGTGCTACACCGCGCGTGAAGCAGCCTACCTCGCCTCGCAGGGCTTCGACGATTTCCTCATCGGCTATCCCACCTGGAACGAGCAAGATCTCGTCGCGGTCGCTCAGATGACTGCAACAGGGACGACCGTGACGCTGATGGTGGATAGCATTGAGCATGTAGAGCGGATCGAACGTATTGCCCAGCGCCAGGGAACCCAACTCTCGCTCTGTCTGGAGATCGATATGTCGATGAACCTGCCCGGCCTGCACTTTGGCGTGTGGCGCTCCCCACTATGCACAACCGGGCAGGCACGCCCGGTACTTGAGCGCATCCAGGCATCGCCGCACGTGCGTTTAAGCGGGCTGATGGGCTACGAGGCACAGATCGCGGGCGTAGGCGATAAGATGCCCGGCCAAAGGGCGAAGAACGCGTTGATTCAGCAGCTCAAGCAGCGCTCAATCCGCGAGGTTGCCCAGCGCCGTGCCGCACTACTCGCCCTTATCAAGAGCTACGGGTGCGAGCTACAATTCGTGAATGGCGGCGGAACAGGGAGTCTGCACACGACGCGCCTGGAAGCAGGAGTTACGGAGATAACCGTGGGATCGGGCTTTTACGCACCGGCTCTCTTCGATAATTACCGCGCTTTTCGTTATCTCCCGGCGGCAGGCTACGCTATCGAGATCGTCAGGCAACCACGTCCAGGCATCTATACCTGCCTGGGAGGTGGCTACATCGCCTCGGGCGCGACCGGACAGGAGAAGCAGCCACAGCCGTATCTGCCCGCCGAGACGCGGCTCATTCCGCTGGAGGGCGCGGGCGAGGTCCAGACGCCCATCAGGTATAATGGAGCAATTCCGCTCCATCCCGGCGATCCCATATTTATGCGTCACAGCAAAGCTGGTGAGCTGTGTGAGCACTTCACACACCTGCTCCTGGTAGCGGATGGGGCGATACAGGACGAGGTGACGACGTACCGCGGCGATGGGCAGTGCTTTCTCTAGCACACAAATGTCTACCAGGAGGAGAGCGATGAGCGAACAGTGGAGCAACTGGTCAGGCTCGGTAAAGGGCCGACCCGCTACGGTTGCCAGTCCCCAGAGCCTTAACGACCTGATCCAGCTTGTCAAAAGATGCGCCAGTACAGGCAAGCACATGCGCGTCGTTGGCGCGGGCCATTCCTTTGTGCCTCTGGTCGAGACCGAAGATGTGCTGATCTCGCTGGACAATCTGCAAGGGATCGAGTCCATCGACAGGGACGCTGGCACCGTCACGGTCTGGGGCGGAACGCGGCTCAAGCTGCTGGGCGACGCGCTCTTTGCGCATGGGCTGGCGCAAGAGAACCTCGGCGATATCGACAGCCAGAGCATTGCAGGCGCGATCAGCACGGGGACGCACGGTACAGGTGTACGCTTCGGCACGTTATCCACCCAGGTCGCAGGCTTGACGCTCGTAACGGCGGCAGGCGAAGTGCTGGAATGCTCTCCTGACACCAATCCCGAGATCTTCAAAGCCGCCCAGGTAGCGCTCGGACTGCTGGGAATTATCGTCAAGGTAAAGCTACGCGTGGTCGCCGCCAGACGCATGCACTACCAGGGTATGCGCAAGAAACTTGACGATTGCCTGGACAGCATTGATGACTATAAGCAAAGCAACAGCCACTTCGAGTTCTTCTGGTTCCCCTATACCGACGGCGTGCAGGCGAAATTCCTCAACGAGAGCAGCGCTCCGGTAAGCAAAAGCACGCTCTGGGGCCAGTTCAACAGCATTGTGCTGGAGAACGGCATCTACTGGTTGCTCTCGGAAGCCTGCCGCCTCGTCCCCAGACTCTGCAAAGCGGTTTGCCATATCTCGGCGCAGGCGATTGCCACTGTCGATGTCACCAACTATAGCCACCGCCTCTTCACCACGCCGCGCCTGGTGCGCTTCCAGGAGATGGAGTACAATATTCCCGCGCAGCACCTGCCGGACGTTCTCAACGAGATCCGCCAATGCATCGACCAGCATCAATTCCGCGTGCATTTTCCGGTGGAGTGTCGTTTTGTGCGCGCTGACGACATCTGGCTCAGTCCAGCGTACCAGCGCGCTTCGGCGTATGTCGCCGTCCATATGTACCGTGGCATGCCGTACCGCGCCTATTTCCAGCACATCGAAGCTATCTTTAAACGCTACGATGGACGGCCTCACTGGGGCAAGATGCATACGCGTACCGCCGAGGAGCTGGCCGCGCTGTATCCGCATTGGCAAGATTTCCGGCGCGTGCGGGACACGCTCGATCCAGCAGATCTCTTCCTTAATAGTTACTTGCGGGCGCTCTTCGACACTGATACAGCGCCGAAAAAGGCGGGTAACGCCATAAGCTCGGCACAGGAATCTCTGTAGAGGCCGGTTTCAGAGCTTCCTGGCAACCACTACACGAGCGTTCAGCAAGCGAATAGAGCTACTCCCTGGCATCTTCGGCAGACTCGCGACGCAGTGCCAGGCAGAACGCGACGGCCTGCTCTTCGGGAAATTCACGCCCTTTGCGATAGGCATCCTCCCACTCCGCGTCGTCAATACGGGCGCGGAGCTGGCGTATTATATCTTGCGCGATAGGTAGTTTCTCTATCCACGAGCCTGAACCCATGGTCGCCATCAATTGATCTTTTATGCCCCATACCGTTGCGGCCTGCACGCTTGCTGAGCGCGGATCAGGCTCCGCCTGCATGCCTACCGCTAAACAGAGCAGGCATGTCCCCGTTGCGATAAAATGCCGATACCCCAGTTCATGGCTGAGCTCGATGCTCTTCAGCAGGTTGGCGATCGCTTTGCTATACTTTCCCTCTATGATCGCCATGCCGCCCTCGTCCTTCAACACGTCGGCGAGCGCGCTCCTGTCACCAAGCCGCTCAAATATCTCCCTGCTCTGTGTATAAAAGGAGCGCATCTGCTCAAATTCAAAGGCAAACCCTGCTGCCGCGCCCATGTAGAAGAGCAACTGAGCGCGCAGCCAGGCATTACCCTCAGGCGGGAGAAGCTGCATTGCCTGTATATAGAGGCTCTTTGCCAGCGCGTGCTCACCAAGGGCGTGGGCCGACCAGCCACGATAGAACAGCGCCACCGCTAACCCCTTTGGATTCTCCAACTGCTGCCAGAGGGCAATGCTCGCTTCAGCCAGCTCTACCGCCTTGTGCTGATCATTTTGCAGGCAGATCAGGCGCGAGCCCTCGCTCAGCGCCCTGGCATACGCGGCGCGCGTGGTCGCTTGCGTCCCTGCTTCAAGCGCCAGGGCCGCGTCGAGCCAGGCGCGTCCTTCGAACAGATACCCCTGCCATTCCCAATATGCGCGCAGGGCTGCAACCAGGCGCAGAGCAACTTCGGCGGCGGGCAGTTCGGCGGATGCAGCTCCTTGCGCTGAACAGTGCTCACAGCCAGCGCCGGTCGCCGTAATAGCGGGAATGGCACTGCTCACGAATCCCGCCGCATTGCTGATCGTCGCGCCTGCCTCGGCCTGGTGGAGCGACCAGTGCAAGGCGGCGCGGATATTGTCCTGCTCCACCTGGAGCCGCGCCTGCCATGTCAGCTGTTGCGCGCCCCGCAAACCCATCTCGGCTGACTCCGCCAGGTTGAGATAATAGCAGGCATGCCAGTCTCGCCAACGCTCAACCTCTCCACGCGCACGGAGCCGCTCCAACGCGTACTCGCGCAGCGTCTCCAGCAGCGTAAAGCGCATCTGACCCGCAGTCGTTGGTAGCCGCACCAGCAAACTGTTGTCTACCATATGTTCGAGCCGATCCAGGACGGATACCGAGATGGGAGCGTACTCTAGCGCTTGAACAGCTGCCTCCGCCTGCATCATTGCCTCCGCCGCCTCAAGCGACCAGCCACCGACAAACGTTCCCAGGCGCGCAAACCACGCCTGCTCTTCAGGAAAGAGCGAATCATAGCTCCAGGTGATCGTATTGCGCAACGTCTGCTGCCTGCCCGGTAAGTTCCTGGGACCGCCCGTCAGCAGGGGGAGACGTGCCGCCGAGAGTTGCTCCAGGAGCCGCTCCAGCCCAAGCACTTTGATACGGGCAGCCGCCAGTTCCAGGGCCAGTGGCAACCCATCAACCCTGGCGCAGATCTGGGCGATCGTGACCGCGTTTTCGGTGGTCAGCGCAAAATCTGGTACGACTGCCTGGGCGCGATCGACAAAAAGTTGCAGCGCGCTATACTGCGCGAGCTGCTCCGGCGGCACGGATCTTACGTCTGGCACGTCCAGGGGCGGCACAGTGAATTCGTGCTCGCCGTAAATATGCAGCACGGAGCGGCTCGTGACCAGCACCTTGAGGCCAGGAACAGCTGCCAGCAGCTCACCTACCACATCAGCGGCATCCGTCAAATGCTCGAAATTATCAAGGAGCAGCAACAGTTGCTTCCCTTGCAGATACAGGCTCAGGCTCTGCAGCGCGGGCAACGTAGGGGGAGGTTTGATATTGAGAGCCTGCATGATAGTCTGTGGCACCAGCTCCACGTCGCGCACAGCTGCCAGGGAGACAAACCATACCCCCTGTGTAAAGGCAGTGACCAGCTGACACGCGACCTCCTGCGCCAGGCGCGTCTTGCCACTTCCGCCCGGTCCAACCAACGTCAGCAGGCGCACATCCTCACGTGTCAGCATAGCGCGCAGTTGCTCTACGGCCTCAGTGCGCCCGATAAACGGTGTGAGAGAAATGGGTAAATTATGTCGACGGGCAACACCATTTGCCGCAACGTCGGGGAGTTCGCGATTCTCTACCAGCTGACTCAGCGGAGCTGTCTGCCAGTCCTTTACGCTTAAAATATGCGGATCGACCTGTGCCAGTGCGAGCAGTTGCAGCGCCTCATCACGCGAGGTGATGGCCTGCCATTGCGCCAACTGCTTAATGATGCTGCGCACCTCCTGATCGGTCAGGTACGCATCCTGGTTGCTTCCCATCTTACGGCTCAGCACCTTTGGATGCAGGCCAAGCGCGTTCGCCAGGTCTTGCTGAAAATAGCCAGCCATGCGCAATTTTTCGCGCACCATGAGAGCAAATGTTTTTGTGCCTGGATGTTTCACAGTATACCCCTCTCAGGCAGTATTCTATCCCCCTGTTCCGTCAGGGTAGACTTTTGAGTAGATTTTCAGTTACCAAAAGCTTCAGAAAGAGAGCCGCTGTAAGTATACTCAAAACTGTAGCATGAAGCAATAGACACAAAGTGGTATATAAGCAGATCCCCCCTATGCAATACTGTGCCACTACTCATCCACACATTTCGAGAGCATAGTATTTTCCTGGAGAAAGGGAACAGCTAATGAGCCTGCTTCACATTCATGCGCAGAGCCGGGGGCGCATCTTTGAGGTACTACCGGAGGAGATAGAGAGCACTGAACTCGTGACTGAGGAGGCCGTCAGCCAGGTCATCCTCGCCCTTTTTGATGAGGCGATCGTAGACGACGTGACGATCCAATTTACCCCCACGACCAGCCTGGGCCAGCGCAATTGCTCTATTCACATCCAGGTGCAATGCGCTTACCAATCCTTCAAACTTCTTCCATGCACGAAGGAGTATATGCAGCTCGCTATCAGCAAAAGTATGGGTGCCATCCTGAAAGAGCTCTTCGGTGCCGTCCTTATCGATACCGTTATCGTGCAACCTTCATTTATGGAGGCACGCTAACGCAGACAGGGCGCGCTCAAGGCATGCTGATTTTTCGCCTCGCACGCAAAGATACACATGTAGCGATGCTATTTGGTGAGTCTCTGTATAGTGAAAGTGGATGGTATGATCATCCCAATGCACACAGCAGATGTATCGTCGCTCAACATACGTAGGGCGATGCAGTACAGTGAGGTGTCACGCATTGTCGTCACATGTGGAGGCTCCATTTTCCTCCGCGTGCTGTTTATGAGGAGAGAATAATCGCATGAAAACAAGTGCGCCAGTCAAGAGACAGGTCGTCGTTGGGAAAGATGAATTAATTCACCAGATCGCCGCCAGGTCTGGCCTGAACCTGAAAGAGACGAACAAGGTAATCGATGCATTTACCGAAGTGGTTCGCGAGGGCATTGCCCAGGGTCACGAGGTTCGCTTGATGGGCTTCGGCACCTGGAACCTGCGTGAGGTGGCTCCCAGGCGCGTGAAATCCATTCGCGGCGGCGACCAGATCACTATTCCAGCCAGGAAGCGCGTCGGCTTCTCCGTGGGGGCCGTCCTTTCTCAGGCTGCACAGGACAGCGACACAGCCATAGGCACAAAGACCGGTCGGCACGAGTAATATTTTTTCTTTGCAGTTGATACGTTCCCTCCTATCGTGCTATCGTTAAGCAGATAAAAACTATTTAGCCGATAGGAGGCTGCGTGACAGCACCGGAATTGAACTCCCCCTTTTTTATTGGGCCCGAAGATGCAGAGAGAGCATGTTTGCTTATTCATGGCTTCAGCGGCAGACCTTCCGAGATGCGGGGGCTGGGCGAGGCACTGGCGGCTCAGGGCATACGCGTCTACGGCGTGCTCCTCGCAGGCCATAGCGGCGATCCAGAAGACCTTCTTCGCAGTGGCAGAAAACAGTGGATCGCTTCCGCAGAAGAGGGACTGGCACAGCTAGCACGCTATCCACAGGTCTTTGTAGCTGGCCTCTCGATGGGGGGAGTTCTCTCTCTGCTACTGGCAAGCCGCCACCCTGAACGCATCACCGGTGTCGCGGCGCTCTCCACTCCCACGCGCAACGTCGGAGGTTGGCAGGGACGCGCCGTTCCAGTGGCACGCTACTTCATGCGCTGGTTCTATCCACTGGCACAGCTCAATTTCAACGATCCCAAGGTCCAGACGCAGGTTCTGAAACAGGCCCGCCTGCGCGACCCCAATGTCAGCATTGATTTCTCCGACGCCCAGACCGTCGCTACCATCAAACAGATGATCCGCATTCCAGTACCAGCCATCGCCGAGCTCTTCGCCCTCATCAATCAGACGCGCAGACAACTGGGCCGCGTGCGCTCACCACTGCTAATAATTCAGAGTAAAAACGATCAGACCGTCAATCCCGCCTGCGCCGAGGAACTGTACCGTCTCACGACGGCGGCAGTCCCTCGTTCGCTGCACTGGCTTGAACGGTCTGACCACGTGATCACTACGGGGGTTGAACGCGAAGAGGTCTACAGACTCGTCATCGAGTTCCTGAATTCCAGGTATATGCAACGCTAATGTTTCATATTCTGTAAGTACTGCTCCACCTGCTGACGCTCAGCGGGCAGGATCGGGCGGAAGGCTCCCTGGTCGTTGATAAAGATGGTGCGCGACCCCTGGAAGTTTACCACCATATCCGGCTTGCCATCGCCATTTACATCGACAAACTGCAATGTAACGGGCACCAGATCGTTGCCCCTGCCATACAGTTGTGGGCCGACATAGACATGTGTATGGGCTGCATCGCCGCCTGAGATCTCGATGATTTCGATATGGCCGTTGAGATTCATAGCGATGAAGTGACTCGGCACACCGGTCTGTTCGTTATGGCCCACCCACGCGTCGGTCTGGACAGTGCGAGGCCGTCCATAGCGTATGTCGTCGAGCGTGGTAGTGAACCAGCCAAGCGCTGCGCTCAGCAGGGTCCACAGCACCAGCATGGCGAGCATGCCGATGCCCAGATAGAGCAACGGGTGCGCGTGGCGACGTGGGATGATGAAATCCCTCGTGATCGGGCCCGTTCCCGGACGCGACCTTTGCATGCCCTGCCGGGTGGTTACAACCGCCGTACGCCTGCTAACGGGCTGCATGCGCACGGGCGGGTACGTCTCGCGCTCCTCATCTGCAAGCGGGTCGCTTTGTCGCCAGCTGTCGTCGGTGACATCGGCGGTGCGAGGACGTGAAGCCCGTTGAATAGTAGGACTTGCAGCGGATGTTACAATCGTGGTCTTGCCTGCCGAACCCGTGTTTCTCAGCGGGCGATGCCGTAAGACGCTGCGTGTTGAAACATGATCGGATGTTTCCCACTGTGACATAATTCGATCTCCTCTCCTCGCGGGCCCAGGCAAAAAATTTTTCTTACTTAAATGAAGGAAGGTGCCTGCGTCCGCTGTGACCCCTCGTCGACTACTTTTCCGCGTGTTTGAGTCCTTATTCCGACCACCAACGCCACTGTCGTGGCTAGCCTGTCGGCTCAGGTGGTCGGATAAGTAGTAAGTACGTTGGAGTAGGATGGGTTCAAAAATAAGTGCGTAGTAACGAAAGTTACATATGTGTAACGGGGACATTGTACATAATGTTGGAGATTTAGGCAATATGAGACGTAAGTCATAGCCCATTTGGGTTGACTTGAGCTGAGACATGCTGTCTCGTATAGAGGAGAGGGCGACGTAACAGGTATTACATAGTTCATCCCTGCCCATTACTATTCAGAGTATACCATGAAGTATTCTTGTTTTGTAGTGCTTAGTACTATAGGGGTAGTTGTTCAATGCTGTGCAAAGCTCTACACAGCTTGATCCCTTTGCACATGCACATTTAAAGAAGATCGGCGTGGTCAAGTACGTCCTGGAGATCCGCTGGTAGGGGTGCTTCGAACTCCATTTGCTCGCCCGAGGTAGGATGGATGAAGCTGAGCTGGTAGGCATGCAGAAACTGGCGCTTGAGCGTGATACCGCGCGGCAGAGAGCTGGCACCGTAGACGGTATCGCCGGACACGGGATGACCTATGGCCTGTAGATGTACCCTGATCTGGTGGGTACGTCCGGTCTCAAGCTGTAGGAGCAGCAGGGTATGGCGCGCGTAGCGTTGCTGGACGCGAAAATGGGTGCGCGCCTCGCGGCTATCGACCGAGGTAATAGCCATCTGCTGACGGTGACGAGGATTGCGACCAATAGGGGCGTCGATACTCCCCTGATCCAGCGAGACGATGCCTTCGACCAGGGCGAGATAGCGTTTCACTACCTCGTGGCGCTGCATCTGTTCGACCATAGCGGCCTGCGTATGCGCGTTCTTCGCTACGATGAGCAGGCCGGAGGTGTCGCGGTCCAGCCGATGTACGATGCCTGGCCGGATGTCCTCCTCAACAACCAGGCTGTCCTGCAACGCGGGATAGCGCGCCAGCAGGGCGTTGACCAGCGTATCATCGTAGTGGCCCGGTGCCGGATGTACCACCATGCCAGCGGCTTTATTCACAATCAGCAGATCGTCGTCTTCATAGACGATATCCAGCGGAAGCTCCTGGGGTTTGACCTCTTTTGGCGGCGCGAGTGGCGTGACGCGCAACAGCTGAACTTCATCCTCGGTGCGCAACTGATAGCCGGGCTTGCTCGCATGCCCGTTGATAAGCACCGAGCCTTCAGCGATAAGCTGCTGAATGGCGGTGCGCGAGAGATTGTCCAGCGCGAGCACCAGGTAGCGATCGAGGCGTTGCCCTATGTGCTCAGACTCTATGTGCCATGGAGAGTCAGTATTCAAGTCAATGTTTGGCATCTTGCTCCGTTGTGCGGAGTGATCCGCTGGTTGTATGTGCCGTCGTTGCCGTCGACTGCAACGCATCCTCTTTCTTCTCGTGCCGGAAGCCGCTGAACAGGACGAGCAAGAAGAGCAGGACGACGCCGACCGAGATACAGGCGTCGGCGACATTAAAGACGGCGAAGTAGTAGTTGATCTCGGGAATGCGGAAAGAGATAAAGTCGGTCACTACGCCGCCATTGTGAAAGCGGTCGATCAGGTTGCCCAGGGCACCACCGATAATCATGCCGAAGACGATCTTGTAGATGAGCGGCCCCGAATTCAGGATGCGGATGTAGAGATAAGCCACGACGCAAATTGCCACCGCGATAAAGACGACGAGCACCGCCTGATTGGCGAAGACGCCGAACGCCGCGCCGCTGTTCTGAATATAATCAAGCACCAGGTAGTGGCCAATGAGCGGAATCGTGTTTCCGCTGCCCGCTGGGCTCATATGTGCCACTACCAGGGATTTCGTCCACTGGTCCACGACAATGACCAGCACGACAATACACAATGCCACTGCATCATAAATACGCGCGCGCTCGGCTGTCACTCTGTTTCCGTCTCTCTTTCTCAATGATCTCTAGAATATGGCTATTGTACCACAGCGGCATTTTCCTGTCACTTTTTTTATTGGCATCAGAGATCCGGAGAGAGACGGATTGAATGAATTATATATTTCCTGCTTAGATCGTATTCGATCCGTAGAGTTCTTCCTGGCTGAGGTTGCGCTGCTCCAAGGCTTCCTGGTCTTTCACACAGCGTGAGGCCCAGGGAATGGCCTCCAGGCGCTTTTCGGGAATAGCGTCGCCACAGACAATGCATTTTCCGTAACTGCCATCCTCGATGCGCTTCAGGGCAGCCTCTACCTCGGTCAATAGCGCCCGCTCGTTGACATCAATGGACTGCTCCTGCTGCATCTCCAGAAAATCTACCGCCGTCTCTTCGAAATCCTGCGGCCCTTCGCTCACTTCAATAGGATCAACGGGCGTTGGATGCGCCTCGGTGAGGTCTTTTACCTGGGTCTGGAGTTCCGCGCGCTTCTCTTCCAGGCGCTCTTTCATTTTCTGTATGTCAATAGCCATCTCTAGCTTTCCTTTCTCTACGTTCCTTAGTATATCGTCCTTCAATTTTATCAGATAGTTGAAGCTATGCCAAATGTATGGTCACAATTCAATGATTATCTTAGTAGAGTACACGGAACACAGCCGCGCCCGGTCTCAAACCTCGCGTTACCGGATTTTTGTTTTATGTGCTATGCTAGCATTGCACTACTATGATAGAAACGATACAGCGAGGATAAAAAGATGACTGCACCACACACGCCACAACAGCCGGGGCATGAACCCGATGAGCAGGTC
>JALYTQ010000112.1 GCA_030854195.1 Chloroflexota bacterium | reverse complement strand
GCCTTGCGTCCATCCGGCTCACAAACTCCATAATGGCAAGCGGATGGACGCAAGGCCCATCCCTACTAGTACACTCGGGCGTAAATGATCCAACGATAAAAAGAGCTTCATATGGCTTCGCAGGCTGTTCTCACCATGGATTTATTTCAACCTCAGTGTACTAGTTTAGAGCGGATAACCCTGCTTCTCGACGACGAGTGCGGCCAACTCGCGCTGCACGGGGACGCCGTTGAAGACATAATCACCAACATAGGTGCGAATGCGTGCCAGTTCTTTCTCAATGCGCTCCTCGTCGGTATTGGTCATGATCAGCTGATCCAGGTTGCTGCGGATGCGTGAGAAGGCCAGCCAGGTGGCGAGCTGCGCCAGCTTGACATGTGTAGCGCTATTCTCGTCGCCGCGCTTTACGGCCTGGATTGCACGTGCCAGGGCGCTATCGGTCGCGTACAGGTCGATCAAGAGATTCGCCAGGCATTCGATAAACTCCTGCTCGTTCTCAAGTCCCTGCATGTACTTCATAGCGGCCTTCATGGCGCTGTAAATGGTGGCGTCTTTAGCGCGTTCGAGGGCGTTGACGGCTCCACGTAGTTCGGCTGGTACCGTCTCGTCGGCGCGCTCGGGTGCCTGACCGGCTTTAACGCGCGCCTCGATCTCGGGGAAGCGGGTCATGAGGTCCAGCTTGCCACCCAGGACGCGGCGGAAGAGCGTGCCGGAGGCGACCAGGCGGTTGATCTCGTTGGTGCCTTCGAAGATACGCTGGATGCGCGCATCGCGATACGCCTTCTCGATTGGATATTCGTGCATGAAGCCGTAGCCACCAAAGATCTGCACGCCCTCGTCGACCGCCAGCGCCAACACTTCGCTGCCATGCACTTTAGCAAGCGAGGCTTCGATGGCGTACTCTTCGATCGATTTGAAGACGTTCTCGGTATCCTCACCCGCGCTGAGCTGCGCCTGCGCGATATTGCCAGCGGTGCGGAAAACTTCGCTCTCGGCGGCGTAGGTCTCGGCGGCGACGCGGGCGAGCTTCTTCTTAATCATGCCGAATTCGTGCAGGAATTTGCCGAAGGATTTGCGCTCCGTGGTATACGTCGCGGCCAGCTTCAAGGCGTTGCGCGCACCACCGACGGTGCCAGCACCGAGCTTCAGACGTCCGATGTTGAGAATGTTGAAGGCGATTTTGTAGCCCTTGTGCAGTTCTCCGAGCAGGTTCTCGACGGGCACGGGAGCATCCTCGAAGTAGACCTGGCGCGTCGATGAGCCCTTGATGCCCATCTTGTTCTCTTCGGCTCCGGTCGAGACGCCTGGATAGCTGGCCTCGACGATGAAGGCGGAGGGCCGGTTGTCACCAACGCGCGCGAAGACGATCATCATGTCGGCGAAGCCCGCGTTGGAGATCCACTGCTTGGTTCCATTGAGGATGTAGTGCTTGCCATTGGGCGCAAGTTCGGCCCGCGTGCTCAGATTCATGGCGTCCGAGCCAGCGCCCGGCTCGGTGAGGGCGTAAGCAGTGATCCATTCGCCGGTCGCCAGTTTGGGAAGATATTTCTGCTTCTGCTCCTCGGTTCCGTAGTAGACAATGGGCAGAGTGCCGATGGTGGTATGCGCGCCGAAGGCGACACTGAACGAGGCTTCACGCAGTTCGGAGCCGACCAGGGCGCTGGTGAGCAGACCCAGTTCCGCACCGCCATATGCCTCTGGAATGTCGATCATCAATAGACCCTGCTCGCCCGCCTTCTTGACGAGGCTGGGCATGAGGCCCGGCTCCTGGCGGTCAATGGCGTCTACGTGCGGCAGAACTTCGCGCGTGATGAAGGTCGCTGCCGACTCTTCGATCCAGGTCTGCTCTTCGTCGCGCTTCTCCAGGGTGAATATTTTGTCAGCGCTCTCGCTCACTGGTGTAGTGAGAAAGGCTGTTCCTTGTTCGGTTGGTCTGGTTGTCGTTGACATAATTGTGGTTTCTCCTTTGAATACGGCTCGTATAGGACACGCTCTAACAAACTCCTGCGTTACGCGCAATTCTCGGCGCAGAACTTTACCAATTAACGACTTGGGCAGGCTTTCGCGGAACTCCAGCTTCTTGGGAACTTTGTACGCCGCCAATTCTTGTTTACAAAAGGCAATAATCTCTTGTCGCGTTTTCTCCGACGGCTCAATACCCGGCTTCAGTACGACGAAGGCCGCTACGGTCTCGCCGCGATACTCGTCAGGCATGCCGATGACGGCTGCCTCCGCAACTGCTGGATGATGGAAGAGCACCTCTTCGACTTCACGCGGATAGATGTTGAAGCCGCCCGCGATAATCATATCTTTGGCACGCTCCACGACATAAAAGTAGCCATCGGCGTCCATCTTGCCGACATCGCCCGTGTGCATCCAGCCATTGATGAAGACGGCGTTACTTTCATCCTCGCGCTGCCAGTAGCCCTTCATGATATTGGGACCCTTGACGACGATCTCGCCCACCTCGCCCAGGGGCGCGGGTTCGCCGGTCTGGCGGTTCAGAATGGCCGCTTCCACGTTCGGTAGGGGCAGTCCGATGCTGCCGTTGCGACGTTCGTCAGTGAGTGGATTACAGTGTGTTACCGGCGAAGCTTCGCTCAGGCCGTAGCCCTCAACCAGCGTCGCGCCCGTCATGCGCTCGAAGTCGCTCTCAACTTTGGCTGGCAGGGGCGCGGCCCCACTGATACAGTACTTGATCGAGCGCAGTTGAGTGTTATGTTCGCCAGCCTCGCGCAGAAGCGCGATATACATGGTAGGTATGCCTGGGAACAGGGTTGGTCGATAGCGCCGGATGGCGTCTATAACATCTTTAGGCTTGAAGCGCGGCATTAAGACCATCGCTGCCGCCGCGAGAATCGAAAGGTTCATGCCAACCGTCAGGCCATACGAATGGAAGAAGGGTGCCACACAGAGCGAGATCTCTTTGCCCTCGACGGCTTTTGGCGTCCAGTAGCGCGTCTGCATGGCGTTGGCCAGCAGGTTGCGATGCGTCAACATCGCGCCCTTAGCCATTCCGGTTGTTCCGCCCGTATACTGGAGCGCCGCCAGGTCATCGCCCGCGACCTGCACAGGCAGATTGAATGCCTCCACGCTCCCCTTATGGTTCGTCAGAAGGCTGCGCATTGTGTGCAGCGTCGCATCGCCCTTAAGCTCGCTCTCGGTCAGTGGATGCTCGGGTCCCTTGACTCCGCGCTGGCTCAATGGATAGAGCACGCGCAGGATGGGCGGCAGAAAGTTAGCCGGGCTGGTCACGATGACGTGCTCTAATACTGTCAGCGGACGAATATCACGCACCAGTGGGTACAGACTATCGAGCATCACGATGATGGTAGCGCCGGAGTCCTTGAGCTGATGCTGCAATTCGCGTTCGGTATAGATAGGATTGGTGGGCACCACGACCGCTCCGGCCCTGAGCGCGCCATAAAATGCTATCGGATACTGAGGAATATTGGGTAACGCGAGTGCGACGCGGTCTCCTTTTTTGACGCCCAGCTTTTGCAGGCCAATGGCGAAACGATTTGCCAGTGTCGAGAACTGGGCATACGTGATCTTGTTTCCATAATAAATTAAAGCTGTAGCATTCGGATAACGACGCACCGTGTTATCGAGGAGCCAGGTCAATGGACGATCTGGAATATCGAGATTGGCAGGAATACCCTCTTCATAATGACGAAGCCACGGGCGCGTTGCTAAAAGTTCCTCGTTTTTTTGCCCCGCTTGCGCATTCTTGATGAGAGATGGGTCAGACATGTAGCAATAGCTCCTCTCCGTGACAGCACCCAGCGCGGGCACTGCAAAGCGACTCCGCTGTCGCCATTCAAGCAACAAAACAACCCACTGCCCTAAGTATATGTTACATAGTCGCATATGAACATGTTGCCAGCTAACAAATTCTGCGGCATAATATGCAGGTAGCTAACAATTTTATGGGGAGGATGTACTCTTGGAAACGCGCTCTACAACAAAACAGAACTCGGACTTCTCGCAACTGGTGGCGCAGTTTCGCCAGACGCGTGGGCTGTCACAGGGCCAGCTCGCCCAGGCCACGCGTCTGTCGCGCACCTATATCTATCAACTTGAAACGGGTCAGCGCGTCAATCCCTCAGCTGCCGTTGTGCAGAATATTGTGCGCGCACTCGAACTGACCTCCGATGAACGCAATTCCTTTTATACTGCCTACACAGAGCTCACGGGCCAGCATATCGATTCCGAGCAATTCGAGAGCACGCTGCTCGATATGGGAAAACTGGCGAGCTTGCTGGTTCACAACACATCCTACCCCGCGCACTCTCTCGATCGGCTCTGGTTCCTGCACTCCTGGAACGAGGCGGCGATCACCCTGTTCGAGGTGCGCGACGAACTGGCGCGTGGCGAGAAGCTGCACCTGCTCGGACTGGTCTTCGATCCCCGCAGGCGTCGTCGCTTCCACGGCTGGGAGAATCTCGCCCGCCGCCTGATGAGCGATTTTCAGTACAATACACGCACAATTACGCATCTCCCCGAATATAAGACGCTCTGGAAAAATCTGCGCGAACTCCCTGAGTTCCGTCGCATCGCCTCAGCAACCTATCCAAGAGGAAAACCTGCCCCCTCCTTTACCTTCCAGATCCAGCACGGCGAGCTGGGACGCCTCACGCTGCGCACGGCCACGACGGTTTTTACCGGTATTGCCAACTATTCTATGGTCAGCTATGTCCCCGGCGATCAGCAGACGCTGACAATGTATCGCCAACGGGGATGGCAACCGGATTAGAGATTTTCATCAGAGGAGATAGAGTTTCTTTCTTCATCCCGTATAAACAACCATGCGCTGCACCTGCGCCAGGTACTTCGCGCGCACCTGCTGATCCTCTATGCCGTTGGCAAGCTCGCGCGCAATCTCTTCAGCGCGTGCCAGGGTGCTCTGGGCCTCAGCTTTATTGCCCTGTGTTCGGTATATATCGCCACGCGCCACCTCTATCAACCATTGCTCGCCGGGCAGGCCGATCTCCTCTGCCAGGAGTGCCGCCTCTTGCAGATAGTGTTGTGCCCCCTCAAAGTCATCCCGCCAGAGTGCCAGTGCAGCCTGGGCGCGCCAATAAGGGATACGATAGCGACGACTCTGTTCTACGAGCCTGCCAAATCGCTCCAGATCGGCGGCGACGCGCTCACTATACCCGGTTCGTACCAGAATCTCGCTCTCGTACCAGCGCGTCAGACCGGAGTAGAGAAGGGTGCTATCACTTCTGTGTACCAGCGCCTGCACCGCGTAGGATTGGGCCTCGGGCCACTCGCCGACGATGGCGCAATCAGCACAGAGCGCTGCCGCTACTGCCCCTTCAATGCATGAAGGAATATACGACCCGAAGACGCTTAAGATTTCCCGGTGCAGACTATACGCGGCAACCGCGTCCAGCAGCGCCCACTGCACGCGAGCAAGCGCGCTGAGTCCCAGATAGAGTAACGTGCGCGTATTGGAGGAGCGCGCCAATGCGAGTGCCTCCTGAGCCAGGGTCAGTGCTTCTTCGTACATGCCAACATCTACAAGAGCTACGGTTAGATGATGCGCCGCATAGACGCGCCCCCAGTCATGTCCGAGCTCAGTAAAAACGCCGTAAGCTGCGCGTGTGGCGATGATACTATCGCGTGGGTATCCGGCATTCATCTTTGCCTGCGCGACCTGTACCAGGCAGCAGGCTTCCATCAAGCGATCCTGCTGCCCCTCGTAGAGCGTACATGCTTCCTCGGCACAGCGTTCGGCATCCCGCCACTCATTAGCCAGCATCTTCGCGCCCGCCGAGGTGAAAAGGGAGCGCGCTACCAGCTCCGGCATGCCCTGTTTGC
Source organism: Chloroflexota bacterium (assembly GCA_030854195.1). Taxonomy (GTDB): domain Bacteria; phylum Chloroflexota; class Ktedonobacteria; order Ktedonobacterales; family Ktedonobacteraceae; genus JACDAE01. Next base: position 8,725 of record JALYTQ010000112.1, on the reverse strand, counting down.
GCGCCAGTTGCAGCGCTCGTTCACTCTGCGGCAAGGCACGCGTCCCGTCGAAGCGCTGCACACTCAGTTGCGCCAGTTGCCACGCGGTCTCAGCGCTCGCGCCACGACCATCTTCCTGCTTATCCCGCGCCAGACCTTGTTCCAGCAGGGTGGTGTCCTCGTCCTCCGACGCGTATGGTTTTACCAGCGCGAGCAGATTAAGGGCGATACATTTTGTAGCCGTTGAGTTCGGTTCTCTGGCTAACATGGCCTGATAGATGGCTACAGCGCGCTCCCGCTCGTTTGTAAGCTCGCAGACATACCCGGATTGGATATAGAGATGCTCGATATCCGCTAAGGCTGCCTCTGGCAGAACCGTTGGCAATTGCTTCTCCGTCAAAAGCTGGCGCGCACTTTCGTAGTAAGCACTGGCATCGCGTAGAGCGAAAAGACGTAGCGCCTCATCGCCAGCAGCGACGTACTGCTGAAATGCCTGCTCGTATAATCCCGCCTTCTGCGCGTGATACGCTAGCAATCCGGCGGGCACAGATTCCGAGCGCAGCACTTCCAGCGCCCGACCATGAAGAGCACATCGTTCCGCCGCCGCGATCTCCGCGTATACGGCCTCGCGCAGCTTATCATGTGTGAAGGCATAGAGATCCCCTATTGTATAACAGAGGTGCCGCTGCAAGACTTCATCCAGCGCGGCCTGCCCCTCGTGCTCGTTCAACCCCGCGATACGGCATACCTGCGCAAAGGTAAAGCTTCGCCCCAGGATTGCCGCTGCCGCCAGCAATGCGAACGCTGTAGATGTCGCCTGTTTCATCCTGGCAGCAACGACAATGCGGGCATCAAGCGGGAGCAGATGTTGTAGTTGCTCGTTTGTTGTCGATGTGAAGTCAAGCGCCCACGCGCCATCTCTCTGCCGCTGCACCGCCAGCAGGTTACGCTCGGATAACGTCTTGAGCACTTCCGTCATATAAAACGGTTGTCCACGCGTCTCGCTATACAGCCAGCGCCCGCAACTCTCAAGGCGTGCATCCAGGCCGGGCGCATCTTCCTCCCTGGTGGCTATGGCCTGAACGAACTGGAGCGTCTCTTCGGGCGTAAAGGCGTTGAGAATAAAGCTGGACACGCGCAGTTCGCGTTCCAGCAGTGCGAGCCAGGCGGCAAAGCTGGGAATAGTGACCAGAGCCTCTGTACGCACGGTCAGGACGACCAGCAGCGGCGTGCCGCTCTCTGTCCAGCGTCGGCAGGCATAGCGCAGCATATCCAGCGAGGCCGCATCGGCCCACTGAATATCATCGACAAACAGAACGACGGGTGCCGACCTCGCCAATGCCTGACCGAGCAGCGTAAAGGCTTCTAGCAGGCGCTTGTGGGCAGTTTTTTCATGGTTCTGCTGCAAAGTGTAGTTGTGCATCTCTGCAAGCATACAGCTCAAGGTGTCGTTGAGCGGACCGCTACCCCGGTCTGACTCTCCTTGCTGACTGCGCAGTTCTAACATTTCGAGCAGCGGTAGATAAGGTGAGGAACCGCCAGCCTCGAAGGCCCTTCCCGCGAGCACATCGGCACCCAGGGACGCCGCGCGCGCTAGAAACTCATCTACCAGGCGCGTCTTGCCGATGCCCGCCTCGCCTTTCACCGTTACGACCTCTGTCTGACCGCCCTGCACATACTTATAGATCTCCAGGAGTCTGTCCAGCTTGGAGACGCGCCCGACAAAAGGCCCATTGCGAAAGACAGCGGCTAGCGATGGTCTTGCCGTCATTACTCGTCCGGTGCGCCAGCTCCCCACTGTTATAGCACTGTGTCGGTACTCTTCCGTACCAATCTGTTCGGCGAAATCGGCTGTCTCCGCCGCCGGTCGCACGTTCAACTGTTCCGCCAATATCACCCGGCATTGTCTATAGGTCAGCAGCGCGGCCTGAGAGTTCCCACAGGCGAAGTACAATTGCATCAGGCGTCGGTAGGCCGCTTCGTTTAAGGGATCGCGCTCGATCCAGCGCGTCGCGGTTTCGACGGCTCTCGCCAGGTGCCCACTGGCTTCCTGCATCTGCGCGAGACGATCAAAGAGCAGCCCCATAGCGTTATGCCATATCTCGCGTTGCTGCGTTACCCATTCTACAAAGCGCGGCGCGTGATCCAGGTAGAAGCCTTCGAGGAAGTTTCCGCGGTAACAGGCTAGAGCCTCCTGTAATAATGCTTCGGATAGTTGCTCAGAACTCTGGTATGGCGCATGCGCGCCCGAAGAAGAGGAGTAGAGCGCGTGCAAAGCTCTTTGTACGGTGAAAAGATCGAGCAAGAAACCAGACGAGGAGCTACATTCTAAAGCATCCTGCGTACTGATGATATGCGGTGGCGATGAAACATCCTCTTGTAAATCTTGCGAGAGAACTGTCAGCGTTTTCTGTAGCATGTCCCGACCTGCCTCCCACTCAAGCCCCGGCCAGAAAAGTTCAATTAGCTTCTTGATCGGCTGCAATCCACCCTGTACGGCTATATAGAGCAGCAGCGCCAGCGCCCTGACGACGCTAAAGCGCAGAACGCGCCCATCATGCCTCACTTCAGGCGTGCCAAGTACCGCGATATCAAGTTTGCCCATAGCGCCCTCCAACTTCACTTCCCAACATATTTTATGTCTATATACCATAGTGCTTCAACTACCTGCTCGTACTATACAACATTGCTGCTTTAAATACAATAGTCTATTGTTAGTTTTTTTTAAGTGAATATTTTTTCACTAAAAGGTGAATAAAAGTTTATCTGCCACAATTTCTTGTTCCAATGTTTGTCCATTCATCTGAAACCTTTTTAACATTGAACGTCCGCAGTTCACGAGCCTTTCTCGCTCGAAAAGTCCTGCTGGAATAGGGACGTTGCATATCATATCTCCAGATTTTTTTGTCCCATCAATGCTTAACACCACACGCACACCGCGTAGCTTACACTTTTTTATTTCCTCAAAGAGGTCTCTCAGATCAAAGGATTGTGCTCCATATAAGATAGCTTGACTAAAGCTGTAGGGAGGATCGCAGTAAACCAGATCTCCCTTTTGAGCCATACGCATTGCTAGAGAGTAATCCATACGAGCAATTGTTGCACCCTTTGTAAGTTCCTGCCATGCGTCAACACGCGTAGCAAAATTTATTGGTGGCATTGGCTTGTGAATTCCGCAAGGAGTAGACATGTACCCATCACTTTTTCTAAAGCGCACTACTCCTCCATAGCAAGTGCGACAAAGAAAGAGTAAATCTGCACCATTTGGATGGGCATTATAAGAAGCTTTTACCCTTTCATAAACCTCTACTTTATTTCCTTCCTGGATAGAATTCCAGCGCTCAGCATACCAGCGCTTTAGCATTTCAGGATTGCTTTGAAGAGTTTGCCAGATTTCTATAAGAGGGGCAAATACATCAGATACAAGTGCTCTTTTGGGGTCCAGCACTGCCCACACAGCTCCACTGCCTAAAAAAAGGTTCAAAATAGGTGTCATAGTCTGTAGGAAAATAAGAAACTATCTCTTTCGCAAATCTTTGTTTATTTCCTACCCATTTAAGCAACTGCTTTCTAGAGTTTTTTGTTGCTTTCTCCTCTTCCTCATCAAGTTTAGAAATATCCTTTATATCATCGGCAACAGCATCATTACATAGCGAATATTGCATACATTATCCTCAGAAACAACTACTACATGGACTGATTAAGTCGGGAACTACACTATATTACATCGTACTGGAAAAGGCGAGAAAAACCTGGCCATATAACCACTTGTCTTACTTGTTTACCACATTCCTAATTTGGAATAAAAATACGGCAACCTTTGCTCTAAAATGTTGTGGTATGCCCGATGCTCTCTATATCTGGGATATGATATACTTTACGAGTGTATGCGCCAGATCGCCGCAATCTTCTAACTTTGCCCTTACACGCACGTAGATGTATGCAGGATTTACATCTACTGATGACTAACATCATGCAGAGGAATAACTATCAAACAGCAAGATGCGTTGCGCATCCCATGCACTGTGATTAAGAACCAGACGGTGATGAAAAATAGACTGCCGCTTTGGAGGATGAACGAATGGATGCTCGCTTTTATAATTCGGAAGATATCGATGTTGAACAGCTGGCAAATGATCTTGTGAATGTGTATGCATCGCAGGGGTATCAGGCGCAACAGTTCGGCGATCAAAGGCAAAGACTGGTACAACTGAAAAAGGGAGGCGATTTCGAGGCCATTATTGGTATGCAGGCCGCCCTCTCCGTGACTATACAAAAATCCGCTGGTGGCACCATGGCGATGATCGGCCAGCAGAAATGGTTGGATAAGGCGGCTGTGGGCGCTGTGGGCATTATTGCTCTGCCCGTACTCTGGCCGCTTGCTATAACCGCTGGCGTGGGCGCGCTGCGCCAGGCAAGTCTGGGTAATCAAGTACTGAATATGGTGGATGGTCTGGTGCGCCAGCAGCGGCCTGGCCTGGTGGCTGGTCCTATTCCGATGCAGCTCTTACCCCAGGCTCAGCAGCAGTGGGGCTCACCGCCGCAACAACAAACGCCGTTCTACACGCCACCACAACAGCAGATACCCGCGTATATTCCACCGCCACGCGTGGTGGTCTCGGAGGTTCCACCAACGGCACCAGCGCCACCTCCCGTGCGGTCGGGTCAGTTGCACTGCCCAAATTGTAATACGCCTTACGAGGCTGGCGATACGTTCTGTTCCGGCTGCGGTCGCTCGCTGGCACCGACGAAGCAATATTGCACCAATTGCAACTACGAGATAAAACCCGGCGTGTCTTTCTGTCCAAAGTGTGGCGCTTCGACCTTTTCCAGCTCGCCGACCCAGGCTGCTCCAAGTCGACCGCTACCGCCAACTCCGCCGCAGCCGACGGTGACGTACACACGCCCGAACCCTCCGGCCTATACGCCGCCACCTGCTCAGCCCACGACGCCCGCGTATACTCCGCCACCAAAGCCACCAACGCCGGTCTATACTCCGCCGTCGACTCCGGTGTATACGCCGCCACCACAGCCGCCGACGATTGAGGCAAAGCCAGCTCAGGTGACGCCTGCGCCCGAACCCGCGCCTTATGTGCCACCGACGACGCAGGAACCTATCGTGCTGCCGCAGCCAAAGGTGACCTATACTCCGTCAACTGATCCGAAGAAGGATAAGCCCGTTCCACCGCCACGCCCAGAGAAGCAGTACTATGTTCCTTCCTCTCAGGCGCAGACGGGGACGCCTCCTGGAACGCCTCAGCAGGGCACACGTGGCGCTGTGCCTCCGCCTGCGCCCGCGCATCCGCTGCAGCTCAATCAGACGCCCACGCCCGCTAGCGCTACACCCTGGGCTATGCTGCGCTTCAATGATGGCAAGCAGATAGAGGTCAGCGCTGAACACGCGGTGGTTGGCCGCTATGACCACGATCTGGGCGGACTTCAGCCCGACGTTGATTTGAGCGATATCCAGGGCGCGGATACCGTTTCACGCGTCCACGCCGCGCTTGAGCATGTCGGCGGTGCTTATACTCTGACCGATTTGAATAGTACGAATGCAACGCGCATTAACAATAAACGCCTGGAACCAGATCAGGCGACTCCGGTCAACGATGGCGACACCCTGCAATTCGGGAAGATAACCTGTACATTTAAGAAAATATAGTAGGGATGGGGCTGGCCCCCATCCGGCCTGGTCGCGCCTGCTGAGCCGGATGGGGGGGGGCCAGCCCCATCCCTACTGAATGGAGCTTTTTTTATGGAGCGCGAGATACTGCTCTCACTGGCGCGTGAGGCGGCGCAACATGCCCATTGCCCCTATTCGCATTTTCGCGTGGGCGCAGCTGTGGTGGCAGGCGGTCAGATCTTTACAGGCGTCAATATCGAGATCGCTAGCTATGGCCTGACCCTGTGCGCTGAGCGCTCGGCCCTCGCAGCGGCGGTCTCTGCGGCGGCTGGCCCCGTGACACAGGTGGCCGTTGCCTGCATCGATGCGCCCCACGATGCTCCTCTCGGCGAACGAACTCCTTGTGGTGCCTGCCGCCAGTGGTTGGCCGATCTCGCGCCCGACGCTGTGATCTATATCGATGGTGCCAACAGGGATTTCTCTGTGCCTGATCTTCTACCTCATGCATTCAGCCTGTAAAGAAGATCACAGCTACCTCCCAATCTTTGCAAATTAGGACGCACATCTCATTCTTTGCGGATTTTACCCTTGACATACTCTATCTGACTTGGGTACGCTATGATTCCTGACAATTTTTTCATAGTAGGTTGGTTTCTAGTGCTTTTCTCGCAGTAAGACGCTCTCGCGAGGTGTGTGTATGCTTGAAGGCGCAGTCGCGCACCACTCCGAGCCGCCGGTCCTCTATCAACAACCTCTCCAGGTGGCGGCTTCTATCCCTTCATTCCCTCAATTCGGTCCGGTCATTACACGTATTCTCTGCATTCATAATTCTCTGCACATCTTAGGAAGAACCTTTACAAAGTTCGCTTTCCCTTGCGTGCTTATACTGCCTTTTTGTCTATTTCCTATTCGTGAATCCGGCCCCTGTGAAAGGAGGATGCCATTATGAGTCAACGCTTCACGCTTGGCATCGAGGAAGAGTTCCAGATGGTGGATAAAAATACGGGCCAGCTCGCTTCTCACATTCATACTATTCTGGAGAAAGGCACGCCTATCCTCGGTGAATGTATTAAACCTGAAATGCTACAGTCGACGGTTGAGATTGTGACGGATGTCTGCGCAAATATTCCTGCTGCACGGCTGGAACTTGGACGCTTATGTAGAATACTGGCGGAACTGGTGGACGCGGAAGGATTGGCCCTGGTGAGCGCGGGCACACACCCGAACGCACACTGGCAGGATCAGGCGCGCACACAGGGTGAGCGCTATGAAGAACTGGAGGAGGAATATCAGGATGTCGGACGCTCAATTCTGATCTTTGGCCTGCATGTCCACGTTGCTATCGATACTCACGAGATGGCTATTCCTTTGATGAATCAGTTGCGCACGTGGCTCCCTCACTTGCTGGCAATCTCTTCCAATTCTCCCTTCTGGGGCGATCGCTATTCGGGCACGCGCTCGTATCGCTCCATCGTCTGGAAGCGCTTCCCGCGTACAGGGATACCTCCACTCTTCTCTTCCACTAATGAGTTCGACCATTATGTGGAGCGCCTCGTACAGACCGGTTGTATCGATAATGGCAAGCGCATATGGTGGGATATCCGTCCTCATCCTTTCTTCCCTACGGTCGAGTTGCGGATCTGCGATATGCCCGCGACCTTCGAGGATACGCTGGCGATCGCAGCCCTCTATCAGGCGCTGGTGGCGAAACTGACCTGGCTGCATAAGCATAACATTACGACACATGTGCTGCCATCTTCCCTGATTGAGGAGAATAAGTGGCGCGTGGCACGCTATGGGTTGGACGCGGAGGTGGTCGATTTCGTGCAAAACCGTTGTCTGAGTATGCGCGATTCTATTGGCGAGACGCTCGATTTCGTGGATGACGTGGTCGATGACCTGGGCAGTCGCCGCGAGATAAACTACCTGCGTTCTCTGCTTGCAGATCCGCGCGGCACTGGTGCCGATCGCCAGATAGCTGTGTATAAGGAAACTGGCAGCATTCACGCTGTTACCCATTTCCTTATGCAACAAACGATGCAAGGGTTGGCGCTAGATCATGTGAGGTAACTGTTTAGAATGAGCAGGAGATTCTCAGGGCATCCACAAGTCCGGGGTTGGGCGATCACACTTTTTCAGAGCGAGTTTCAGGTATCAGCAGGAACAAGAGGCTGGACTACTTCCTTGTATATAAAGAGAATGAGCTATGATGACCGCAGGGTCACGGGAAACCGCATGCGTATAAGCATCCGCACCGGGCTGCTTCTACAGATTTATATCCCTGCGCCGTCTTTATTCTCTTGTATATACTCCGCTGTCCAACTTTCTGAGCTTCTGGTACCATGTGATCGCCCGTACACCCGGACTTGTGCTCGCTCTGCAACCTGCCTCCTTCTCTGCCAACCGCTCACAAAATGCTCCGCATACGCATAAAAATAGGCAAAATTAGCCTATTTTGACGCAAATGCAACCAAATTCCTTCCTACTGCGTCATGTATAGTAGAAGCCACCGAAAAAATGCTCGGCCTTCGCTACATCGACGACATCCTATCCCACTTGACTTTTTGTTCGTCGTAGGTTACAACCATGTAGTCAGTGTTATATTGGTATTGTTAAATTTTTTTAGGGTGCATACTGGTACCAGGACTCATTACTTTTTTGTATCTATGTATAATTCTTATTCCGACCACCAACGCCACTGCCGTAGCTAGCGCTTCGCGCTCAGGTGGTCGGATAAGCAGATAGCAATGGCGGGGGTGAACATTGCTCGAAGTTCGAGAAAAAAATGCCCTGACAACCGGGGTACGTAAGCAAGATATCTCCTCGTGGCAAGATGTAGACATCACAAAGCTCAATACTAAAGCTAAAAAGCGTTTTATTAAATATCGCTCTGCTGTCGTTGCGTTTTTCACGACCGACAAACCCGTTGAGGAGATCACGACACGTTATCGTCTCTCAAGCAGTCAATTCCAAAAAATGACGGATGATTGCCTGAAACAACATATGGATGGAACTCCCTGGGGGTTTCGCGCGCTTCTTCCAGGCGTTCAGGTGAAGGACTATGCTCCCCAACCTGACGCCGAAGATTCAGTTTCCGTTGACTCTGCCTACATACATGAGGAG
>JALYTQ010000372.1 GCA_030854195.1 Chloroflexota bacterium | reverse complement strand
AATCGCAGCTAGCACGCGAGCACGAGTACGCGCTATGTAGAGCAAAAATGCAAGCAGCCCATCTGATGACCGAGGGAGAAGAGGCGCTCGCAGCCGAACTGAACATAAGTGGCGGAACGGCGTGGGCAAGGCTACATGGGAACGTCACATCGCAGCTCAGTGTAGTAGTGAATGCGGGAGGCAAGAAGCTGCCAATGAGCGTCGTGCGCAACCTCGCGTACGACGCTGACCGCACGGTACGTCAGCGCGCCTATCGGGCCGAACTGGCGGGATGGGAACGCGTCGCGCTCCCCCTGGCCGCGTCGCTCAACAGCATCAAGAGCGAAGTACTCGTCGTCGCGCAGAAGCGGCGCTGGGAATCGCCGCTGGATGCCTCGCTCTTCGCCAGCAGCATCGACCGGCGGACGCTCGACGCAATGTTCAGCGCCGCCCGTGCAGCCTTTCCCGACTTCCGCCGCTACCTGCGGGCCAAGGCGCGCGCGCTCGGACTGGAAAAGCTCGCGTGGTACGACCTCTTTGCGCCCGTCGGCACAGGTAGCTGTGTGTGGGAGTTCGACAAGGCGGCCCACTTCATCATAGAGCAGTTCGGCAGCTATTCTTCCAGGTTATCCGACTTCGCCGCCCGCGCCTTCCGCGAACATTGGATCGACGCGGAACCTCGTCCCGGCAAGCGCGACGGCGCGAGCTGCGTCGCGCTGCGCGCCGACGAATCGCGCATCCTCGCCAACTTCAAACCGACCTTCGCCGGAGTAAGCACCCTGGCGCACGAACTGGGGCACGGCTACCATAATCTCAACCTCGCGCAGCGTAGCGCGCTACAGCGCATCAATCCCATGACGTTAGCGGAAACGGCCAGCATCTTCTGCGAGACAATTATCCGTCAGGCCGCTCTCCACCAGGCGAACGAGCAGGAGCAGGTCGTTATGCTGGAGGCGGCGCTGCAGGGCACATGTCAGGTTGTAGTTGATATCAGCAGCCGCTTCCTCTTCGAGGAGCGCGTCTTCGAGAAGCGCCGCCAGCGCGAACTGGCTATCGACGAGCTCAACACGTTGATGCTGGAAGCGCAGCGCGAGACATACGGCGCTGAACTGACCGAACTGCATCCCTACATGTGGGCAGTGAAGCAACATTACTATAACACGAACCGCTCCTACTATAACTATCCATACATGTTCGGTCAGTTGTTTGGATTGGGGCTGTACGCGTGCTATCAGCAAAATCCAGAGGCGTTCAAGCGCGGCTACGACGCGTTGCTCTCCTCGACGGGTATGGCAGACGCGGCGACACTGGCTGCCCGCTTCGACATCGATTTGCGCTCGGAAGAGTTCTGGAACAGCAGTCTTAATGTTATTCGAGGCGATATCGAGCGCTTCGAGGTGCTGAGCGGAAACACTTGATCTTTTCAGCTTTCTCATATACAATCCTTTAAGGCATGAGCGGCTTGGCTGAGACGGAATGTCGATCCATTTGAGGATACTGAAATGCTAGGAGTAGAAACGCGGTTATGGCTACCGCACGTCTGACACAATCCAGGATACCCACGCCGCCGCTCCTGCAGGCGGCACCAATTATACATGGGCATCAGGCAGTAATCGAACACTGGTTGCTCTATTACTGGAAAAAATTGCAGTTGGCAGAGCAAGAGTTCAGCCTGTTGGCAATTACGCAGGACCGTCAGGAGTATATGCTCTGGACCGGGAAACGTCTAAATACGATGACGCTGGGCTGCTATTGCTATCTCCCCGCGCAGCCGACCCGCCGGGCGTCGACGGAGAAGTCCAGGCACCGACACCTGATCTTTGTAGAGCCCGATATGCAGCCGAAATCGATCGAGGTGACGGTAGCGCACGAGCTGATCCACCTCGCCGATCGCGTCAACGGGACGCCACGCAGGCATCGCCATCATGGCTATGACTCTATCGCCGCCGACGAGGCCGCGATAACGGGCTATGCATTGGAGGAGCTACGCGCTCTGTTGCACGAAGAGAGCGCGCGGCGTGAACAGGCGCGGCGCGCGCGGCGTCCGATCCGCTACCTCTACGAATGCCCCAATTGTGGCAAGATATATCCCAGAACGCGGCGCTACTCCCAGGCCGTCTCTTGTAGTAGCTGTGATAAGGGTTGTTTCAATCCTAGATTCAGGCTCTTGCTTCAATCCCATCAGGCGGGAACATAAAAGCCTGCAAGATTGCGCCGCCTTCCGGGAAAAGTACGCACCCGATTTCCTAAAATATTAAGGTAAAATAGAGTAGAATTTCAAGATACGCCAATAAGCTCCTTGTGCATCTCATACATCCATTCAAGCAGGGAGCGCGTCTGGTAGATGCGGCTGCGCAGGACAACGTGATCGAAGAACGCTTCGTCGGACGTGCTGGGGCTGGACGAGGCATGCTGCTGCTCCAGATGGGCGAGGAAGCGCTTGCAGGCGTCGATCTGCTGATCAAGGAGGGTGCCAGTCTGAGCGGGCAGGTAGCGCTGCACGAAATAGAGCTTGATGAGAAAAAGAATGCGGATATCACGCGGCTTCTCGACTGGGAGCGTCAGCCATTGCAGGAATATATCCTCTCCCTGCTGAGTAAGTTGGAAGATTTTGCGCGGCGGACGTACGCCCTGCATCTTCACTTCCGCCGCCTCGATATACGCCAGGTGCTCCAATTTCTTGAGGAAGGCGTAGAGCTGGCTCATCTCGATATGCACGATCTGTCCCGGCGTGCTGGTCTGAAACTGCTGGAACATTTCGTAGCCGTGCATGGGCTGCTTTTTCAACATACCCAGAATGACATATTCGGCTGGTTCGCTAATCTGCATAATCTTCTCCGAGATCGATCGATAGAACAATGGTATTATAATTCTCTCCCGCCGCGAGGGCAAGAGGTTTACGAGAGAAGATGCCTGGCCTCATTGACCCACTATCACACATATGCTACAGTGCCTCTATCTTAACAGACTAGCATATCTAAAGAAAAACGGAGCCCTATGCATGACGTATCCCATTGTGATCTCTTATATTCAGGCGGAAAGCTTGTTGGCGGCGCGTGGTAAGCCGTCTGTGCTGGTCTCGCCTGATCTCGGCATAGCGAGCGTAACGGTAAAGCTGTCAGACATGGGCGTGGAGTTTCCAGAGGGTGAGAGGGTGAGCTGGCAGGATATCGAGAAGGTCAAGAAGGCGACGGTCAATTGCTTTAGCGTCGAGAATGGGAGCGTGCGCTCGATCCAGGTGTTTTCCGAATATACCAACCGCATGTGCAGTCTGCTCCCCACAAGAGGGGTGCCGAGCATGCTGATCGCGGGCTTCACTATGCACCGCATCGTCGATACTGATCCCATGCAGGATACACTGAAGAAGATCGCCACAATTGTACCAATACATGGGCGCGTGCTGGACACGGCTACGGGCCTGGGCTATACCGCGATTGAAGCGGCGAAGACGGCGGAACAGGTTATCACCATCGAACTCGATCCGGGCGCGCAGGAGATGGCGCGGCTCAACCCCTGGTCGCGGGACCTTTTCACCAATCCGAAGATTCAGCAGATAATGGGCGATGCGTTCGAGGTCGTAGCTACTTTTGAGGATGCTAGTTTTGATAGGATCATTCACGATCCGCCCGTGTTCAGTCTCGCGGGCGAACTCTACTCCGGCGCTTTCTACCGACAATTGTACAGAATACTGAAGCGTGGCGGCAGATTGTTCCACTACATCGGGAATCTAGACAGCAAGTCGAGCGGCACGGTCGCGAAGGGCGCGCTGAAACGACTACAGGAAGCGGGTTTTGCGCGTGTGGTGCGCAGGCCGGAGGCGTTCGGGGTTGTGGCGTATAAATAGGGGAGAAAGCGCCTGTGCGCTTCATTCCCCAGGTATTTCCTTTCGCGTTCAGAAGCGCTGAGCTTCTGAACGCGTGCATAGTCCTACAACAACAAACCAGGTGAGAGTTCAGGGCACAAGCACAATTTTGCCCAGGGTATGACGCTGCTCCAAATCGCGATACGCCTCTCGAACAGCAGCAAGGGGATAGACGCGGGCAAGCGGGATTTCCAGTTCCCCCTGGTTGATACGCTGAGCGAGATCAGCCAGTAC
>JALYTQ010000111.1 GCA_030854195.1 Chloroflexota bacterium | reverse complement strand
GCCCCCGGCTATCTGCCAGACATTTCTCTCCTTGACAAACACTTTCTTCTATGTTATATACTTTACCGTGAGTAAAGTTATTTTACTGAAAAAGAAGGTTGGACGATGCGGATAAACTCTGGTGGCTCTCCTGGAGCATTGCGCGCGATTGAGCAGGCGCGTGTAGTGGTGAATCGTTATAGCGAAAACAATGGAGTCGTATTGCTTGTCTGGGGGGCTACGGTTTTCGTGGATATGGCTGCCTTTGATGTCTGTCGTATGCTGCGCTCCTCGACACCCTTTCCCGCTGTCGTGTTTCTGTGTTGTTTAAACGCGCTTACCCTGGGCTGGCGTTTCTGGTATACGCGGCATCTCCCGATCCAGCCTCTACAGTCGATCACAAAGCGCGTCATTTTCTGCTGGTCCTTTTACTACACATTACTGGCGGGGCTTGGTGGAGGCTTGTTTGTGCTTGGAGCCCACCTCCCTTTCTACTGGTCGCTGCTCGGCGGTCTGGGCGCGCTGCCTCTATTGATAAGCGGTTGGCGACTCTGGTGGCGTACACAAAGAAAAAGAGGTACAAGCCAATGGTAAGACCGAAGCATATGCCGCCTGAGCACGAGCAGATCCATCATCCACGTTGGCAACTTAATGAGGCAATCCATCAACCTGTGCGCCTTTCTCTGTTCGCGCTTCTGGCCCAATCTCAAAAAGTTGATTTCGCTTTCCTGCGCGATCACCTGGAACTGGGAGATTCGAATCTCTCGCGCCACCTGGCTGCTTTAGAGGAACTGGGCTATATCGTCATAGAGAAGGTATTCGAAAAGAAACGCGCCCGTACCTGGGTCTCGCTCAGTTCTGAGGGGCGTAAGGCTTTTGAGGAGTATGTGCGCGTTTTACATCAGGTCGTAGAGCATCCTCTGGATAGAGTAGATGAGAAAAATGAGGGTACACCATGAGCGTAGACTTTCCTTCGAACGTCGTTTCTGTTCCTTCCGTCCCTTCCACAGATCAGCCAAATAGTAGCGAGAACTTGCAAATTCGGATGCGCGAGGGCCGTCTTACCTGGCTATGGCCGCTGATAATGTGCTTTATCCGTTTTCCCCTTCTCGTAATTGGTTTCTTTCTTGTCCTTTTTGTTGCTAGTAGAACAGGACATACGGATGTAGCTATGTTAGCTCAAGGCATCACGAGGTATGACCTGCCGTTGCTGGCTGACATGATATGCCTCGGACTGCTCTTCTGGCTCGTGCGTAAAGAGAATATGCGCCTGCGCGACCTCGTATGCTTCACGCGCAAACATCTGCTCCGCGATCTATGCATTGGCGTCGGTCTATTCGTCTCGCTGTACATCGTGCTCTTTGCGCTGTCGGCTGGTGGAGTATACCTGCTTCTCTCGCACACCGCTTTCTTTCGCAATGGTCAGGTGCTAGAAGCCCTCTTCGGGAATACCTTGCTTAATCCGCTCGGACTCCCCTGGCATATTGCAATAACAACGCTGCTCCTGCCTATAAGCTCGGCCTTGCTAGAAGAAATGGTGTATCGTGGCTATGCCTTACCGCGCTTGCAGGTTCTGACACGGCGAAAATGGCTCGCGGTACTGCTCACAGCGTCCGGCTTTGGTGTTCAGCATATCGCCTTTGGCCTACTATACTGGCCGCTCGCGGTATTCAGTTTCTTGCTAGCCTTTATCCCCGGTGTGCTGCTGGGCATCCTCTACCTGCTTACGCGGCAGCGCCTCCTTCCGCTCATTCTGATTCACTGGCAGGCTGATCTCATCACGCTAGGAGCGGTTCCTCTTCTGCTGACAATGTTTTTTCACAATACGCCATTCTGAACTATCACGAGGATTCCTATAATCCGCGTAGTGGCGATGCGTCAGGGTCGATCCCCTCTGCCTTTAGCGCGACCAAGAACTGGGAGCCGACGCCCGAGTCCTGCTTGTAGAACACCGCTGGCTTTCCGAGCGGTGCCCATATCTCCTTCCACATGCCGTCGGCTGAGCCTACCGTCTCGCCAGTCCACAAGTGGGTCCACCGCCCGGCTGGAAGGTATACTCGGACATGATCTGCGCCCTGATCTAGGACCGGAGCGACCATGAGTTCCGTCCCAAGCAGGAACTGGTAGCGGAGGCTATAGGTGAGCGGATCGTCGGGATAGTGGAGGAACGGGTGGCGCATCACTGGGTGCCCTGTGCGCGCGGCCTCCGCCACCAATTCCTTGCGGTAGAAGCCCCACGCTTTGTAGACCTTCGCGAAACGCTTGAGGTGGGCGAAGATCTCGGGATCGCTATCGTACTGAATCGTGTTTAACGGATCTACCCCCTCATGAGTCCGAAAGACCGGCGTAAAGGCGTTGAGTTCCATCCAGCGCAAGAGCAACTCCTTCGAACGCGAGATCACGGGTATCCTTTTTCCTCCTGGAAGGGCCACACTGATGGAACCAAAACCACCCGTATCACTATGGACGAGCGTGAAACCAGACAGACTGCCAGAGAGCGCGCCGATTACCGTTGTCTTCATGCCATCGAACTCATCCCACGTCTGGAGCTGATCGTGGAGCCAGAACAGGGTAGATATGCCTGGACTCCTCGTATAACCCGAACGGCTAAAGAACATAAAGTCATCTCCGTGGCCGCTTTCCTCGATGCCCTCTCGGCTGATCCGCGCCCACTCCTCGGGGTAGCGATTGTGCCATTGATCGGGGCTCTCCCCTGAGTACAGCGCCGCGTCGAAGGCGAGAGCCTCACCGAAGTCCGCCATCCAGCCTGAAGCACCCAGGCGCTTAATCAGTTTGTCCGTGATAATCTGCTTGATCCACTGGCGCGTATGGGGATTGCTAAGGTCGAGCAGTCCGGCGGCGAAATCGACATTCTTGAAGAGATAGGGATCTCCGCTCTGTGTCTTGACGAGGTATCCGGCGCGCTTCGCCTCCTGGAAAAGCTGATCGTGATCCTGTGAGTTGGTCAGGAAAGGGTTGACGTAGAGCAGCACGCGCGCGGAACGTTGATCCGCCAGGGTTTTGACGAGCTCATCCCAGCGAGGATAGAGCGTCTCATCTAGCTGCCAGTTCCACCAGAGCTGGATGCCAGCGCTGGTTTGCCGTTGGCCGACCCAGTCCTGAATCCAGAAAGCTGAGACCGGTACGTCGGCTACTGTGAGCGCCTCAAGTTTCCGTAATGCTACAGCGGTGCCGCCCTGCACTCCGACGATCACGCCCTCATGCACCCACTCGGGCAGTGGTCGCATCCGTCCTGCGTACGCGCTATACTGCTCGATCAGCTCCAGCGGCGTGGCTCCATGTAGAATGCGACCGGTCATCACTGAGGCGAAGAGCTTGATCTCGATGCGATCATCCTGGCTCATATCAAAGATGCTGTACTCGGTGTTCTCAAGAAAAACCGAGCGCCGCTGACTGCTTATGTAGTGTGGAATGGAGACCGCGGTCGTGTACCATGACCCGGTTATACCCGGATACACCAGATTTAGCACGTCAGCAATAATAGGCAGGCCGCGCCCCAGTCCATGTTCCTGAACCAGGATGGGAAGCGTTTTGCCCTTCTGATTGAAGAACGTGAGTTGCTGGCCGAAGCCGAAGAACTGTTCCTCTTTTGAGGAGGCGGAACGCAAGAAGATGCGATTGAAGGCAGCAGCATTTGGACCTTCCAGCTGAATCTGAAACTGCAACTGATGCTCGGCGACCGCCGTCAAGGTCATGCTATAGCCAACCACCTCTCTCGTGTTGGAGAGTGTTCCCCATAGCGTCAGCGAGGAAGCGCCCGCCTGGATGCTCTCCACGCTCTGACGGTCACACAACGCGAGGATCTTGTCATGGATCTCGAAACCGCTAAACGGTGCTACATTTTCGCGGATGCGCGCACGACCCCTGGCAGCACAGAGAAAGCCAGCATGTGGAATGCTCTCCCAGAGAACGCGCTCCGGCTCGGACTGATGAACGACCCGTAGCGCTGGCCCGCTCTGATCGCAGTACGCGAGGAAGAGAATGAAGCTGCCGACCTGGTAGGTATCCCAAACAAGGGCGCTTACAGCGTTTTTGGATGGTGTTTCACGCTGTTTGCGCATTCGCCACCCGCTTCCCGATCCATGTACCGATGGCAGCACTGATTGCGGAAGGGCTGAAGAGACCAACAATGAGGGCAATAAGCACCGGGAGGCGCACTGCTTTCCATACGCCACCCCATCCTTGCCCGATAGAGATCGACAATGAAAAGCCGCCAAAGGCGCTGAGAGGCACCATCACGACGGACCACCAGGATTGGAGCCGTGCTCCGGATATCAGCCCAACTGGAACCATTCCTAAGAAGGCTCCCCTGCTCAGAGGAAGCTGACGGGCCAGCCAGAAACCGAACGCTGCCGGGACAATAATGCCAGAGACACGCGAGAGCACCATTCCAGCACGCCGTTCCCTGCCAGCGCCATTGGTGGACATATTAGTCATTCTAAACATTGAGACCTTCCTATCACGTCGCGACATGAGAAGTAGCTGCTTTGCTTGTCCAGGCCCGCGCTCTGTCTTCAATCGCTGGCTTGTAGTTCCTCTATCTGAACCCCCAAGAAGTATACACTATTCAGATTTCCGTAGCGATTGAAGAGGCATTGGCGCGCGGCTCATATAATCAGTATACTTAGAGCACATGCAAAACGACCTGA
Organism: Chloroflexota bacterium; assembly: GCA_030854195.1. GTDB lineage: Bacteria > Chloroflexota > Ktedonobacteria > Ktedonobacterales > Ktedonobacteraceae > JACDAE01. The sequence goes on along the minus strand of JALYTQ010000111.1, from coordinate 9,982 downwards.
GAGACGGAGGCAAAGACCATGCGCAATTCTACGAGGGAAGACGAAACAGAGCCAACCAACGGGGCTCAGAAAGCCTCAAAACCCTTGAAAAATGAAAAACCTGGTTTTACCTACATCGCGAAAAGACTCAAAAATTTACTTCGCCCACCTCTTCATCTCGTTCCCCTTCCAAAGGGTATGGTAATCGAGAAAAATGTAGAAATTCCCATGCGCGATGGCGTGATCCTGCGCGCAAATGTTTTTCGACCTGCGACAGAGGGCAACTTCCCCGTGATTATGTGCGCTCATCCCTATGGCAAGGATAGACTCAACCGCAAAGGTATCTTTGGCCCTCGTCCGCTCCTCACATATCGTGTATTGAATCAACCAGATCCTCTCGCGATTTCAACATGGACCGGGTGGGAAGCGCCAGATCCGGCTTACTGGGTTCCGCAGGGATATGTTTTCGTCAATATTGACCTGCGCGGTTTCGGTGCGTCCGGGGGGAAAGGAGACCTGTTTTCGGACCAGGAAGCCCAGGATTATTATGAGTGTATTGAATGGGCTGCCCGACAACCCTGGTCGAACGGGAAGATCGGCCTCAGTGGCGTCTCATACCTGGCGATAAGCCAGTACAAGGTCGCGGCCCTTAACCCTCCACATCTTGCGGCCATATGTCCTTGGGAAGGTTTTTCGGATTTCTATCGGGATTTTGCCTATCCGGGAGGAATTCGCGAAGATGGTTTTACCATCATTTGGGGAGGAAATGTCCATTCTCAAACCAATGTGCGCAAGGAGTTGGTGAAACGTCCACTCAGAGATGCATGGTATCAATCGCTTACCCCCGATTTGCAGCGCATTACGGTTCCAGCCCTCGTGTGTGGCAGTTTTTCTGACCAGTCCCTGCACACTCAGGGTTCATTCCGCTTTTTCGAAGAAATACGTTCGCAACACAAGTGGCTCTATACGCATCGTGGAGCAAAATGGGCAGTGTACTATAGTCCAGAGGCCCTCGCCTTTCAGCGCAAGTTCTTTGAGCATTTCCTGAAAGGCAAGGACAATGGCATGCTTGCTGTGCCGCCAGTTCGTCTGGAGGTGAGGGACACGGGCAAGGTCATTCACGCCGTGAAAGCGGAGCAGCACTTCCCACCGCATGATACACAATGGACGGCTCTCCATCTCAGCGGGGAAACCAATCAATTAGCCGAAGCTATGCCACAAACTGTCCAGCAAACCTCCTTTGATCTGACAAAAGGTAAAGCCGTCTTTGAGTGGGAAATCCCCAGAGATCTAGAAGTCATTGGCCCTATGGTCCTGAAGCTCTATATCGAAGTAAAGGATGCTTCTGACGGCTGCATTTTTGCTGGTATGCGCAAAATCAGAAATGGCAAGCAGGTGGTATTTGAGGGATCGTATGGCTTCGGCTATGATCTGGTGACAAAGGGTTGGCAGAGAGCATCTCTCAGGCAGGTAGACAAAGAGAAGGGTAAGCCCTGGAGTCCAGAACACGACTTCACGGTCAAGCAACCGCTACAACCGCAGCAAATCATAGAGCTGGAGTTTTCGTTACTGCCTTCAGCGACGTTTTTTAAGCAAGGCGATATATTGAGGCTGGACATTCAGGGTCGCTGGTTCTTTCCGAAAAACCTCGTTCTCTACGGTCCTGCCTATTATGAAAAAAGTTCCACAGGGACGTGTGTGATTTACAGCGGAGGCGACTATGATAGCCATCTGCTCCTTCCTCTCTTATGAAAGGGAGATATAGCTCTCGATAGGATACGATTTTGCCAGCGAGACGTTTTTCGGCTCTTCCTACACCGCCTGCCACACCTGAATAGTGCGATCGCTGCCCGCCGAGGCTATCTTCGAGCCATCGGGGGACCAGGAAACGGTCGTGACGTAGCCGGTGTGGCCCGCGTACGTGAAGGTCAGCTTCTGGTTGCCCACGTTCCAGATCTGCACAGCTTTGTCGTTGCCGCCGATGGCTAGATGCTCGCCTCGGGGAGACCAGACCACGCTATTCTTAATGGTAGTGCTGTTCTCGCCCATAGAGAACACCTGCCTGCGCGTCTGCACATCGCCGATGAGGACGCGGCGATCACTGCTCGCCGACGCAATGCGCCGACTATCGGGCGACCACGCGATGGAGAAGATCTGTCCATTGTGGACGTTCAGCGTCTCTATCTTGCGCGTAAATGAGAGGATGCTGCTGAGGAAAGAGCGCTTAGGAAGCTCCTTCGTCGGGTCCCAGATGTGTACCTTGCGGTCCTTGCCAGCCGAGGCGACGCGCCGTCCATCCGGCGACCACGCGATGCAGTGAATCTTATCGCTGTGCCCGCTATAGATGTAGATGGACTTCTCGGTCTTCGCCTTCCATACCCTGACCATCTTATCGCTACCGCCCGAGGCGATGTAGAAATCGTCGGGCGACCACGCGACGGCGCTGACCTCCTCGTTATGGCCGCGAAAGGTGATCAGCGTCTTGCCGGTCCGCGCCTCCCAGGTCTGGACCGTGCCATCGTCGCTGGCGGTGGCGAGGTACTTGCTATCGTGCGACCATGCCAGGGCGTTGACGTGTTGGCTGTGCCCCTTGTAAGTCAGGATGTGTTTGCCATTGCTCGCGTCCCACACCTGGGCGGTCCGGTCGTAGCTGGCCGAAGCAAGGTACTTTCCATCAGGCGACCAGGCGATGGCCGTGATGCGCGAACTATGGCTCATGCAGGCGTAGAGGAGATTCGCCTGTGGGATGACGCGTGATTGTGGAGAACGCTTAGGGGCAGGCGGCAGGTTGGGCATGCGCGTCGTAGGAGGCTGATAGGCACGCGGCGCGCCCGTCTGCAAGGGATGCGTCGTTCTGTACGCCAGCGAGATGCGCAACAATTCCTGCCTGACTTCAGCAATGCTCGCCGGTCTCTTGCTGATATCTACCGTCACCATACGCATCACCAGCGTATCAAGTCCCTTGAGCGCGGGCTGGTTGGGAAGCTGAATGGGCGCGAAGTGGAACGGTGTTTCAGAGGGATCGTCGCCCGTAAGCAACTGGTGCAACGTCGCGCCCAGGCTGTAGATGTCGGCGCGCGGCGTGGTCTGTGATTTGCCGTACTGCTCCGGTGCGGCATAGCCGGACGAACCGAGGGCCGTCGTATCCTTGCTCTGCCCCGGCTTGAAGTGGCGCGCAATACCAAAATCGATCAGGTACACGTGCCCATCATGAGTCAACATACTATTGGCTGGCTTGAGGTCGCGGAAGATAATCGCCGGATTGCGCGTGTGCAGGTAATCCAGCACCGAGCAGAGCTGCAGGGCGATATCAAACACCTTTTCGAGCGGAATCTTCTTACCGCGCAGACCGTTCAGGTGCTCCTCCAGCGTCTCGCCCTCGATGAAATCCATGACGAGATAGGTGCGCCCGGTATCGGTAAACTGCTCGTAGATGCGCGGCAGATTGGGATGGGTCAGCCCGGCCAATAGGAGCGCCTCGTGCCTGAACGCCTCGGTTGCCGCCACGAACTCCTGCGTCCCCAGATTGCTCTGGCTCATCTCCTTGACCGCCACCAATCGATTGCCGAACTGCGTATCCGACGCCTTGTAGACCGCGCCGAAGCCACCGCGCCCCGCCTGCCCGAGGATGACATAACGCTGCTTTAACGCGTGCCGCTGCGTCAGCATCCCCGTCATGGTCGAACTGATCGACAGGGTGCTATTGTGCAGCGTCATATCTGGCAGGGTAGCGTTCTGTAACGCACCAGGTGGCAATGTATTGTTCGCATCTTGTAATGGTCGCCCGCATACACGACAAAACTGCGCCTGCACCCGGTTCGCGGCCCCACACGTATCGCAAAATTGCGGTGAAGGAAGCATCTCGACAATCCTCGCAGTAAAAACATTTGTACTAGCCCTACTCTACGCTGTACCTTAGTACACCTGTCGAGGGTTGTCAAGCCCAGATCCTTACTTCGCACCTATTCAGTAGGGATGGGCCTTGCGTCCATCCGGCCCACCGCTCTCGTGATGCGGAAGAGGATGGACGCAAGGCCCATCCCTACTGAAGGGAGACATGAAGAGGTACCTTACTTCGCGGTGATCACATGGTCCACAAGCGCGTTAAAGACAAAGAAATTGGGAATCTGCGGCACGCGCACACTGGACCAGTTCAACCGCTTGCCTTCCTTCTTCACCATAACAGTACCTCGCTGAATTTCGATACCTTTGATCTGGTACCAGGGCAACAGCTCTTTGCCATTGCTCACGCCCTGCTGGCTCACGCTGAGCGGACCAAAGGTAATCGTGCTACCGGCGCGGTACGCCTCGATGACCCTCGGGAGCAGGATGCGCAGCGTCTCGCGGGCAATAGTATTGCCCAGCGCCTCGACGTTTTTGATCTGATCGTTGAAGACCGTCTTCGTTCCGTCCCACTGGCGCACCGTGTACATATGCCGCGTGCCCGTGTAGATGCCGTTGGTGTACCGTCTGGTCACCGACTGCCAGACCGACTCCACCGAGTCCCAGCGAATAGCGACCATACGTGAACCCATGCGCAACATACCTTCGTTAAAGACATAGACATGCGAGCCGCGATCTAGAAACGTTTTTATGAACAGCCACACTGCGATTGCTAAGAAGGCGACACCTATCAACCCCCATACCAGCGTAGACTGCGAGTCATCCGCAAAGGAGGCCGAGCCTAGAGGGTTCATGATATACAACGCGAGCAAGAAGATGCCCGCCACCGAGGTAATGGACGCCGAAACGATCATGCGCAGCGCGCGATACTTATACTCAGCGACCGGCGCGCCCAGCCGATAGCTTGCCGCGTGCTGCATCGCGGCAGGAGGGGGTTGGAACTGAACATAGTACGTTGATTGCCACATAAAAACACCCCTGTCATACACTCTCTTGGCCAATAGAAATTCGGATGTATAGATACACTGTGCCGCTGCGATTGTAGCATGGGGGACGCACAGGGGCAATAAATAAGAACTTTTTGGGGATATTACAGGCTTATGCAGCAGATCGATGACGCGATCGATACACATGGCGGCTGGCCCATTATGTAGAGCGCTAGAGAGCAATATTACGATGGGGTGTTTGAGCCAATAAACAAGAGGGCGCGCGGACGGCTTCGCTTACACGAGGTTGCCACTACCAGCGAGACATGTACGCTTACGGCGGTAGCGCCACTGCTGAATGTGATCCGTCCCGTGTAGGTGCCCACGTGAAGGGGCGCGCTGGCAAGCGAAATGCGTTGCGCAGCCCCGCCAGCCAGCCAACCATGTCCCGCGCTTAGCCAGAGCCAGTTGCCTCCATCGTCGGTGCTCACCAACGACGACCAGCTGCCGGTAGTGCCACAATTGCTGATCGTTACGGCACCCGTAATCCCTTGCTTGTCCACGAGACTCTTGAGCGAGATCTGCTGTGGCGTAACGCTGATACAAGATAGCTGGACAGGCGTCGGCACAGGCGTTGGCACTGGTGTTGGCACTGGCGTCGGCACCGCTCTGGGCGTGGGCTGAGCCGCGTGTCTGGGCGTGGGCGTAGAGCGCGCCGCCGTCGGCTTCGGCGTCAATGTGGACGAGTTAGTTGACACTACAAAATTCAGATGCACGCTTATAGCGGCCTGCTTCGATTGCACATCTACCTCGATGCTGTGCGCGCTGCCGGACTTCCATTGTAGCGGAATGGTAAAGGGCTTATCAAAGGTACCATCGCGCCTCACTATCACGCCAGTAGTATCAACAGCAGGCTTCTCAATTTGCATCTGTGTACTATATGAAGCGATGGCGTCAGCGAGCATTGTCGTTTGCGCGAGTGGCACAGCATCCAGGCGAAACTTCACGCTACTGCCTGGCGCGAAATTCTTTCCATGCAAGGTTACTTTACTGCCCGGTAGAGCCTGTCCAATTAACGTAAGAGCGGGCTTAGATGGTGCGCCAGGCTGAGAGGGGAAAGCATGGGCAAAAATAAGGATCAGTCCCCCGATAATACCTATGAGCAGCAGGATAACTAAAATAATCTCCCAGATAAGCAGCCTTTTTGGGGTCGTTCTTTTTAAGGATGGAATGCGCAGCGATGTAGGTAAAGAGAATGGTTCCTGCCGCATCAACGAGATTGGATAGACAGGTTGGACTTCCAGGCGTTGCGCAGAAGATGGTAAGCCCGTCAGGTTCTGCAGCGTCGCTTGCTTCACCTCTTCCTCAGAGACCCGTTGTTCTATTGGCAGCAGAGGATGCTGCGCTAGTAGTTCCTGGGGCTGTATCTTCCTGAGCTGTACTGAGCGCAGGCGCGGCGTCACGTTCGGTGGTGCTGGCGCTGATGGATGCTGTTGTATACCCAGGCGCTGCTGAGGCTGTGTAGAAGGGAGAACGTACGCGGGCCGTGCTGGTGGACGCGGGCCGGGACCTTGGATCGGCAGGGGCGCTGTTCCCTGCTGCGCTTGCTCAGGCGTTGCAACGATAGGCGCATTTTCAGCGGGTGGCAGTTTCTCCAGGCGTATTGCGCGTTCGAGTGGACTCTTTATATGCCTCGTCGAGGGCAGGCGCTCGGTGTCGGGCTCCGGGCGTTGTTTGCGCGGCGGACCTTCGCCGGGCGCGGTATCGAGGGTTGCAGGCGCGTAGCCAGCGTTTTCCTCCCGCTGCCCCCATGCCTGCTCAGCATTAGCAGGCCACTGGTACGCGGATGCGTTGCTGGTGTTAGCAGGGTTGAAGGCTTCGGGAGCGGGAAAGTGGCGTACCGGACCGGTGTTCGGCGCGCTATTAATAACTGCGCCACAATGTTTGCAGAAGCGCGCATAGGCCGACACTATTGTTTTGCAGGATGGGCATTGGATACTACTCATATGTAACCTCCTTTCAGTAGTTAGTATGAGCTATCACATACACAAGAAAACAATATGCATCCATGCAAACATATAGATATTTGGAGTAACCTATGGAGATATGCGCGTCTTTTGAAGCTATGATACCATTATCTATAGGAGAAATACCATAGTACAATTGTACTGTACTACTTTTTGTTTTCTTAACTTAAGCTTAGTGCTCAAGCCAGCCGTCCTGGCCTAAGCACCATTGCGACGGAGCATGCATGCAGGAGTGTGATATCATGGAAGTCGTAATTCATGACATCGATGCCGCATTAGTCGGTATCGATAAGAGGAGAAACAATGCCGACAAGTCCAAATAATGAGTGGAATCAGAAGATGATCGCAGATTTTCGTTCCAATGGAGGCAAGGTTCGTGGGATGGTTGAAGGTACATTTCTACCGGTGGCCCTGCTTACAACCACTGGTGCCAGGAGTGGTCAGCAGCGTGTAACCCCAGTGATATACGTGCAAGAGGGTGATCGTATGTTCGTCTCTGCATCCAATGGCGGTATGCCAAACAATCCCGATTGGTATCACAATATCATTGCTCATCCAGAAGTGACGGTCGAGGTTGGCGATCAGAAATTTACGGCGAAAGCCGTCGTGATAACTGGTAAGGAGCGCGACGAGATCTACGCAAAGCAAGCCAGGCTCATGTCCAACTTCGCGGAGTACCAGCAGCAGACTACACGCGTCATTCCCGTCGTGGAGCTGGTTCGTCAGTAAGCGAGGAAGGGATAAATCCCTTCCTCCACATTTGAGATGCTATCCTCACCCATCATTGCACAATATCAGGCAGGGAAGGCAGGTATCAGGAAAACGAGAGCGTATTCCCGACCAGTTCATCCTGCTGCAAAGGTCCGATGCCCGCGATAACGAGGGGACTGAGCAGCGAATAGCGGTGCAAAACATTCAATACCTGCTCCTGCGTCACCGCGTCGATCGACTCCTTTACCTCTTGAATAGTCTTCATCTTGCGCTCGTACCACCAGGAGCGCGCAATCGCGCCCATGCGAGCGCCCGAGCCCTCGCCGCGCATCACGTTCTCGCTCTTCAGCTGCACTTTTGCGCGTTCCAGTTCGTCGGCGGTGATGCCCTCCTGCTCTAGTTTGCGTAGCTCGTTGACGATAACCTCCAGGCACTCGCGTCCCTGCTCAGGCGTCGTGCCAGCGTAGATACGCAGCGCGCCGATGGCCCTGTTGCTGGAGAGACCGGCTGAGACACCATAGACGAGGCCACGCTTCTCGCGCACCTCAACGAAGAGGCGCGAGGCCATATTGCCGCCCAACACCTCGCTAATCACCATAGCCGCGTAGTAATCGGGATCGGTATAGTCGGGGAAAGGCACCATCAGGGCCAGGTGCTCCTGCTTGCCCTCTTGATGTTCCAGGAAGATCGTGTTTTTGGGATCGGGCTTCTGCATAGGCGAAGGACTCGCCTGGCCCTGCCAATCGCCGAAGAGATCCTGTACCTTCTGTACGACGTGTTCCCAATCGAACTTGCCAGCGATACTAAACAACACATTGTTCGGCTGGTAGCGCGCCTTCCAGAAATCTTGCAGGTCTTTGCGCTGCAACGACCGCACGCTCTCGGTCGTCCCCAGAACCAGGCGACCAAGCGAGGTACCTTTATAGAAGTTGGCGCGTACATGCTCGAAAATACGGCTCATCGGCTCATCGTCGTGGCGGCGGATCTCTTGCAGGGCGATACTGCGCATCTGCTCTAGTTCGTCTCTAGGAAAGGTAGGGGTGAGCAGCACCTCGTGTAACAGATCAAGGGTTGGATCAAATTTGGTATGCACAATCTGCGCCCACACCTGGGCGGTCTCCAGGCCCGTACTGGCACCCTTGCGCGCCCCCAGGGACTCGAATTCCTCGTTGAGGGAACGAGCGTCCCTCTTCTTCGTACCCTGGAAGAGCATATACTCAAAAAGGTGGGCCAGCCCCAGCTTGTCTTCCGGCTCATTGATAACGGCTGCATCGAGCTGGAAGCCAAAGGTGGTCGAACTGAGACTGGGCATATATTGGCCGATCATTTCTATACCATTGGGCAGTTGATACTGGAAATAGTTCGGTGGTAGACCCTGCTGGTCACTTGTATTCACGTTCATCTAATCCTCTCAGGGCGCTTCTCGCCTCGCTCTAAATTCTTGCTTCCCATATTGCGTACAGGAAGGAGTACTTTATTACAACGACCTTTTCAGCAATGACGGAAAGATGTGCGCAAGGTTTTGCACAACGAGTGAAGATTGCTTTGTGGTCGTGCGCTTATTGTATCATTTTACGCCAGCGCTTGATCTCACTTCAAGTTTACCTACTTATCCACATTTTAGAACATTTGTCCACATAGTTATCCACATAGCAGGCGGCGTAAAACAGTGTCGATTACTACTCGGTCGGAGCGTTCGGTGAAGCTTCGCTATGTACCGGGCGCGAGCGCAGGGAGACGCCCAGGCCGAGCAGCGAGACGAGCAGCAGCGCGCCCGCGAAGACCAGGAAGGTGCGCGCGGTGCCTATAGCGGGCATGATGACGAGGACGGGGAGGAAGGTGCCGACGATACTGCCAGCCGTGGAGATAGCATAGAGGAAGCCAGCGTTGCGTCCAGATTTCCCTACCTGCTCCACACGCAGACGGATGGCGAATGGCGAGATGCAGCCGAGCAGCAGCATGGGCAGGGCGAAGAGCAGTACGACCGAGATCAGCGAGCCGTACAGGACGTTGGAGGAGAGCGTGGAGAAGGTGTACAGCGCCCAGTTGAGGACGGGCGGCGCGATGACAGGTATTAGCGCGGTCAACAACGCGGCGGCGATGGCGAGCGCGTAAAATAGCTGGGGACGCGGATAACGATCGGCGAGCAATCCCCCAACATAGTAGCCGACGCTCAGGTAGAGCAGGATAAGCCCGATCAGGCTGGCCCACACAAAAAGCGTGCTGCCGAAGTTGGGCGCGAGCAGGCGCGAGGCGGCCATCTCGATAGCGAGCGAGGTGGCACCCGCGACAAAAACGAGCAGCAGCAACAGCCAGTCCTGCAAAGCGCGATCGGTCCGTGAAGCAGTATCGGCGCTGGTTCGCGTCCTCTTCGGGCCAGATGTAGCGGTGGACATAACGGGAAAACTCTCTTTCGTTACGGTAACTCTTCAGTAG
>JALYTQ010000371.1 GCA_030854195.1 Chloroflexota bacterium | reverse complement strand
CTCTACAAGAGGCCGTGAGGGAGGATGCGCTGCTGGCACAGTCCTTTTCGCTACGCATGGGGGTCAACACCGGCGAGGTAATCACCACAAACGACTCCTCTCGCGGCGATTTTCTGATTACGGGTGACGCGGTGAATGTGGCGGCTCGCCTGCAGCAGCACGCCAATGCCGATGAGATTGTAGTGGGAGAGCGCACCGTCAACGCGGGTCGCACGGCCTTCTTCTTCGCGGATGCACGCCTGCTTGAATTGCGGGGGAAGCGGCAGCCACTGCGCGTCTACACGCTGAAATGTGCGCGCAATATCCGCAAGGTTGAACGCCCGCCATTCGTCGGACGCAAACAGGACCTGTTGCAGCTCTCGGTTCTGCAAGCGCGGGTGATCGAGGAACAACAGCCACAGCTCGTCTCGATCCTGGCACCAGCGGGTACGGGCAAATCGCGCCTGCTCGAAGAGTTCCTGAGCCGCCTCGATCCAGCCGATGGCTTCAAAGTCGCCACCGTCCGCTGCCTGCCATACGGCCAGACATTGACCTACTGGCCCCTACGCGGCCTGCTTAGCGAACTGCTGGGCGCAGAGGTCTCGCGCGATAGAGGAATACAGGTCTTTATGCGTGGCGGCTATACAGCGGAAGATGCCGCGCATATTACCGACCAGGCGCTGATCGCGCTGGGGGTCGAAAAGGATGGCATGGTTGAGCGCGATTGCATCTTCTCAGCGTGGCGGCTATTGATTGAGACCTGCGCGCAACAGACTCCCCGCGTGATCATCGTCGAAGATATGCATTGGGCCAGTGATAGTCTGCTCGATATGATAGAGTATATTATTCACCTGCGCGTTCAGGCACCCGTGCTCCTCATTACCTTGAGCCGTCCAGAGTTGTTAGATCGCCGTCCCACCTGGGGTGGTGGTCGCCAGAACTTTACGTCGCTGGCGCTGCAGCCGCTCACGACGGTACAGACGCGCGAGCTTGTGGATCGACTCGCGCAGCACTTTCCCGTAGCAACGCGCGAACTGATTGTTGCGCGCGCTGGTGGCAATCCCTTCTTCGCGCTCGAACTCCTACGCGGACTCTCCGAGCACGAGATAACAGGACAGAACGCTCCACCAGACGCGCTGCCGGATACCGTCCACGCGGCCATTCTCGCGCGCCTGGACCGTCTCACGATGCAGGAGCGCACGGTGTTGCAAGTCGCCTCGGTGCTGTCGCGTCCCTTCCGCCCGGCTATGCTGCAAACGCTGCTGGATACTTTCAGCGAGCAGGAGCTCGATGCGGCGCTCGATAGTTTGCTCATACGCGACTTTATCCTGCCAACCGAAGCCGGTGCCTTTGTATTCCGCCATATCCTGATCCGCGATGTGACCTACGGCACCCTCGCGCGTCCAGAGCGCATTCGCCTGCACAGCAAGATCGCTGACTATATCGAGGCAAACGCGGGCAAGCGCCTGGACGAGTACGCGGAGTTGATCGCTTATCACTATCGGGAAGCAATCGTGCTGGCACGCCAGTCAGCCATTCCGCTGGAAAGTCCGGTCGCACCAGAGCAGGCCATTCGCTATCTCAGGCGCGCGGGCGAACTGGCGGGCCGCTCCGGCGCGTTTGCGGACGCGTATACCCACCTGCGCAACGCCCTGGACATCGCACCCGAGTCCGAACAGGCGGCATTGTACGAACAGCTCGGCGATAGCCTTATCTGGGGCGACAAGACAAACGAAGCTTACGAGAAAGCACTGGCACTGTGGAGAGATAGCGGTGAGCGCGATCAGCTGATGGAAGCGCGCCTGATGCGCAAACTGCTCATCTGCTATACGCGTGGATACAGCTGCCAGGTACAGAGCAAAGAGTACATGCTGCAACTGCGCGCGGACGCCCAGCGCTTAGCCGAGGCGGCGGGCGACGAAGATGAGATCTGGCGCATTCGCGTGACGGACCTCTTCGGTTACTTTAAATACGCTCAACTGACAGGCGAAAGCATCGACGAGCTGAAACAGATGGCGCTGCAAGCCGCCGAACACTTCAAACACAAGGGCGACTGGACAGCTTTTAGCGAAGCATACGACGGCTATGCCGCGCTCTCCATGTGGACAGGTGCTTATGTGGAAGCGCTTGAGGCATCGCGGCAGCGCCTGACCGCGCCCGATCTCTCCGCCCTTGAGCGGGGAGACGCCATCAAGATGATCGCCAAAGCCTATATGCTGCTGGGAGATTATAATAATGTGATCGCCACAATTCAAGAGGCGCTTACCTCCATCCATCCTGGTCAGCCGCTCGTTCATCTCGGTTCCGGCATCTCCTATGCCATCAACGCCGCCTTCCTGAACGGGCGCTGGTCCATCATCGACGAGATCGTACCCGCGCTTGACGAGATGTGGCAGCAGGCGCAATATGATCCAGGTGCCATGTCTTGTGTCGTAGCAGGCTACTACGATGTATTGCAGGTTGCCCTGGCGCGCGAGGATCAGGCAACCGTCGATATGGCGGTAACAATATTGAAGCGCATCTACCCCGATCCAAACTGCCAGGAGCAGATACTGCTCTCAGCCATCCTCGCCGAAAGCGATTTGAACATAGATGATGGACTCGTCGAGATAGGATTAAGTCCCCTGCTCGCTGCCGTCATCTTTTATAACGAACGCGGCATAGCGGCTCCCGAGGCGCTACTCGTCGCTATCAGCAAGCACCACGGCAAGAGCTCGGCACCATTCAACTGCTCCGCGATCGCAAGGGCGCTGACGGCAAGGGATAACGTCCAACTCGCGCAGGCGATCAATACCGCTGAAGCATGTAACCTGCTGGTACACGCGGCCCGCATGCGTATCGTGCTCGCGCAACGTAGCGGGGATAGAACGCAGCTTGAGCTAGCCCGTCCGTTGCTCACCCACCTCGGCGATCGCCGCTTCCTGCACAGATTAGAAGAGGTCGACGCGTCTCTGGGAGTCGGTCGGAGGCAAACTTCACCTCTGCACTGACTAGATTTTTACACCGGGACAACAATAGTGAAAAACTCGACATCCAAACTGTAACTTTTGGATCTCTTTTGGTGTCTTCTTTTTACAGGAATGGGAAAAGAAGAGTTACAGGGATGGAAAAAGAAGAGAGCAGTTCCTCATACCGGTGTAGAAAACAATGAGCAACGCGTAAACTTGCAAGACAAGGTATAGTTGCTTATGCAAAAATCAGGCGAGGAAGACTATGCAAGGATCAAATGCTTCTGACCGGACCACAGCACAAGGAAGAAGATCAGCAATAGCAAACAGGCATCCTGGCAATATGAGCTTGACAGACCTCGTGGAGTGCTGCACAGACGAAATAAGCAAGTATCGTCACAAGGAGGCAAGCGACGATCAGTACTGCCTGGAGATCTTCAGGCGCGCCGTTATCTTGCGGAACAGCGAAGCCTGGACTGTTTTGCAGCGGCAGTTCGGCGAGAATGTGCGCGTCTGGTTTAGCCGCCATCCCAACCATGAGGCCGCTCTACGCCATGATGGAGAGCAGAGCTACATAGATGATACCTTCAGGCGTTTCTGGCAGGCGGTCAGCGAACAACAGTTGACGTTTCACACACTGGCAGGCGCGCTCAGCTACTTGCATCTCTGTCTCAATTGCGCCATCATGGACGCGTTACGGGCGTACTCGCGTCCGAAAGAAGAGGCGCTTCCCGACTATGGGCAATTCGATACAGACGAGCCCTCGGTCGAGGATAGCTACCAGGAAAGCGAGTTGTGGGAGATCATCGAAGCGCTACTGCCGGGAGAGAAAGAGAGGCGCGTAGCCTTCCTGCATTTCCACTGCAACCTCAAGCCGCGTGAGATTATGCGTTATTGCCCCGGTGAGTTCAGCAACGAAGACGAAATCTACCGTCTCAAACGCAATATCATGGAGCGCATTCTACGGAACGCTGACAAGATTCGCTGGCGGCTCAGCGGTGATGAAGAACGAGAATAGCTGTGGAATGGAGCTTGTCTTCCGTTACATCACAAAGGGGATGAGCCGTTTCGTGCGCTGCATATACTCCTGATATCGCTGGCCCAGCTGCACCTTGAGGACGTGCTCTTCCACCTGAATACGGTAACTGAAGCCAATCAGCGCGCATCCCATGATGACGAGC
>JALYTQ010000110.1 GCA_030854195.1 Chloroflexota bacterium | reverse complement strand
CCTCCGGCCCACAAACCGCGTCGGGGCACACGGAGGGACGCAAGACCCCTCCCTACTGATAGAAGGAGAGCTATGGCAAATATTGTCGATCTGCATACCCACTCGACCGCCTCGGATGGCATCTATTCTCCAACAGAACTGCTGCGTCAGGCCGCCGAAGCAGGCTTAAAGGTACAGGCGCTGACCGACCACGATAGTACCAATGGCTTGGTTGAGGCATTGCAGGCTGCTCAGACCCACGGTATTGAGCTCATCCCCGGCATCGAACTCAATACCGATGTCAAGGGCGGCGAGGTGCATGTCCTGGGCTATTTCATCGAATACCGGCGCACGGAGCTCCAATCGGTGCTGAGTACGCTGCGCGATGCACGCGTGCTGCGTGGACAACGCATGGTTGAGAAGCTCAACGAGCAAGGGATCGATATCACCTGGGACCGCGTGCGCGAGATCGCTCAGGGTTCGGTTGGTCGCCCGCATGTCGCGGAGGCTCTATTGGAGAAGGGATATGTGAAGAGCATCGCGGAGGCGTTCGACAAATATATCGGTGCCGGGCGACCTGGCTATATACCGCGTTACAAGCTCACTCCCCAGGACGCCATTCGCCTGATCGCCAGCGCCAACGGGATACCGGTGATGGCCCATCCCCTTACAATGCCGGGTCTGGACGGACTGCGTAGCTGGCTACCAGACCTCGTCGCCACCGGGCTGATGGGCCTGGAGGTCTACTACGGTCACTATACGCCCGAGCAGGTCCAGTCCCTCTTGACGACCGCCGATGAGCATCATCTTATACCCACGGGCGGGACCGACTTTCACGGACCGGGTATCCATCCCACTCCCCTGAGCGGTCGCTACGTCCCCTATGAGTCCGTCGAGCGTCTCAAGGCCGCCGCCGCTGAGAAGCACGGCAAAACGCCGCCAACCTTTAAGCTGCCAGGGCCAGTGCAGGAAAAATGATCCTGCACTGACCCTGATGTGACCGACATGACTCAGGCGTTGACTAAATGCGCCTGAGCACTTCTTTGCGGCTCACCTCGCGCCAACGGCTCCCCTCCTCGCCGGAGGTCGCGGCGGGATGGCGGCGCTGCTTATCCTCGGCCAGTTGTTCATGCATCAGCAGGCCACCGACGATCGCCGCCACTTGAGCTGGTGCGAGCCCGGCGTGCTGACCGTTTTGCAGCTCGCCTGCACTTTCAACGGGAACTATCTCCGCCGCCTTCTGCCGCGTATCCCATTCCTCAGCGATGAAGTCGGTAGAGAAATCAGCCTCGATAAAGCGTTGCTGGTCCATCAACCAACGCGCAAAGGGCAGGGTGGTACGCACACCAAGTATCTGGTATTCATCGATGGCGCGGCGCATGCGTGCGATGGCCTGCGTGCGGTCTCTACCCCAGACAATGAGCTTCGAGAGCAGCGGATCGTAGAAGAGCGGCACCTGCAAGCCAGGATACAGGCTGCTATCAACGCGCACGCCCGGACCCGACGGCTCCTGCAGCGCCTGCACCATGCCCGTTGCAGGCAGGAAGCGGTTCTCTGGATCTTCCGCTGAGATGCGGCATTCAATGGCGGAGCCGCGCATCTCGATCTGTTCCTGTGTAAATGATAGCGGCAAACCGGCGGCGATACGGAACTGCTCCTGCACAATATCAACGCTCGTACACCACTCGGTCACGGGATGCTCCACCTGAACGCGCGCATTGACCTCCAGGAAGTAGAAATTGCGGTCCGGCCCCATCAGAAACTCAGCCGTTCCTGCATTCACGTAATTGATGGAACGTACCAGATTGACCACGGCGGAGGTCATACGCGCACGCTGTTCTGCATCGACGACAGGTGATGGTGCCTCCTCAATCAGTTTTTGATGGCGGCGCTGGATGCTGCACTCGCGCTCGCCCAGGTGCACCACGTTGCCGTGCGTGTCGGCGATAAACTGCACTTCAATATGGCGTGCAGGCGAGATCGCCTTCTCAAGATAGACGCGGTCATCACCGAAGGCGCTCTTCGCCTCACTGCGGGCCGTGCGCATCGACGCTATAAGGTCGCGCGCGTCGCTCACAAAGCGAATACCTTTGCCGCCACCGCCCGCTGCCGCCTTCAGCAAAATAGGATAGCCCAGGCCCTCAGCAATCTCCGCCACATGCGCGTCGTCACCGATATCCGTCGTCATCGCCCCCGGCACAATCGGCACGCCAGCGGCCTGGGCGGTACGACGGGCCGCCGTCTTTTCGCCCATCGACTCCATCGACTCCGGCGATGGACCCACAAAAATTAAGCCCGCTTCCTGGCACGCCCTCACAAAAGAGGCGTTCTCAGACAGAAAACCGTAGCCCGGATGCACGGCTTGCGCGCCCACGCGCTTCGCAAGCTCGATGAGCACGGGAATATTCAAATAGCTTTTGGCCGCGACCGAAGGCCCGATGTGATATGCCTCATCCGCCATTCGCACGTGCAATGCATTACGATCCGCGTCACTATACACTGCCACGCTGCGCAGCCCCAGCTCGCGACACGCGCGAATGACGCGTACCGCAATCTCGCCTCTATTGACGACAAGCACCTTCTGAAATGGCCAGCGCGCTACAGAGGATGTACTCATAAATAAACTCCTTCGCCTTCAAGAGTGCATTATTCACTCGCTCTATCGCTCACCCTCTTGCTTGATTCGCTTTCTCTTTCCTCTTACTCTCAAGTATAGCACGTTCGCGGCTCGCTTAACCAGGACTATCGGGCCATTGGTTCACGAAATCCTGACGATATTGAAAAAAGTAGGGTACAATCACGTGTATATAACGCTTCACTCGATATTTGTGGGCAGCATGCACGTACACAAGCGCATTGTTATTTTTTAGCGATTTCTTGTACAAGCTTCAAGCAAGCGTTCAGGAGGCTAGAGCAGTATGATCAGGTTGGTGAGCAACATTCCTATCTTTCGTCGACTCTTTTACGCTTTTTTGCTAGCGGCGATCGTGCCTGGCATCATGATCTCCGTGCTGGGTATCGCGTTTCTCAACGCGCAGGGGACGCGCAGCAAGGCGATGCAGGTAAGCACGCGCATGGTAGAGGATACACTGAACGCCAGCCTGGCACTACAGAGGAGCCGCGACCTGCTCAATGTGGCAAGCGGGCAGTACAAAGCGCAGGGATTCCACTCTTCGCATCAGACGCAGGCGCTCCTGAACACTCTCGCTAACAACGAAAAGACCTTTGCAAACACACTCGCCCACTATCCGCAGCTCTACCAGCTTGCCAGTGCCACCCAATTAAGCGGCACCCGCGCCATAGTGCAGACAGACGATCCCACATCAACTCTCGTGCAAGATCAACAGAGCGCGCTCAAGCAGGCAAATACCCTCTGGCCGCGCTACAGGGATGCGCAGGCGCAGGCTATCCAGGCGCTGCAAAACGGTGGCAATATAGACTCGTCCCTGGCACAGGCAAACACGAGCTACACTCCCATCCAGATCGCCTGGGCCGGAGTCGTGCAGATAGCCGAGCAGGTGAGCAATACAGTCGCGCAGGTCAGCCCATCACAGATCAATCCCATTATTCTCACCATCGCCCTCGCCCTATTGATAACGCTTATCGTCGTAATCGCCATCGGCTATATCGTCAATCTCACTATCACGCATCCACTGAGCCAGCTCACCGCGCTCACCAGGAGCATTGCCAGGGGTGAGACCGAAGCACGCGCAAAGATACCAGGGCACGACGAGATCAACATGGTCGCCGCGTCCATGAACAGCATGCTTGACAATATCGTACACCTGATTCAGGAAACGAAATCGCAGCGCGACATTCTGCAAGCGCAGGTCGAGAAGCTCGTCAGCGAAGTGAGCGGCGTCGGCGAGGGAGACCTGCGCGTCCAGGCAGAGGTCACGGCTGACGCGCTGGGCGTCCTGGCCGACTCCTTCAACTACATGGTCGAAGAACTTGGTAGCCTGGTGATCCGCGTCAAGGTGGTCGCGCATGAAGTGGAGACCTCGACCGCGACGGTCCTGGAGCGCATGATGCAACTGGTAGAGACCGGCGACATGCAGATTCAGCAGATCTCCGACGCCGCCATAGAGGTGGAACGCTCCGCAGCATCGAGCCGCCAGGTCGCCGATCGCTCGCAACGTCTCTACAGGGTCGCACGCGTAGCGCGCCAGGACGCGCAGGCCGGGCGCGAATCCGTGCAGCAAGCGGTCGAAGGTATGGGACGCATCAACGAAAACGTGCAGGCGACCTCCAGCAAGGTACAGACGCTCGGCGAACGGTCGCGTGAGATTGATGAGATCGTCGAGGCCATCGCCAGCATCGCGCACCAGACCAACCGCCTGGCTCTCGACGCCGCCATTCAGGCCGCGATGGCTGGTGAGAATGGCAAGGGCTTCGGTGCTGTCGCGGCGGATATTCGCCGTCTGGCCGAACGAGCAAAGGATCAGGCGGGCATGATCGCACGCATCGTCCGCAGCGTGCGCGAAGATATAGGCGCAGCCGCCATCTCTATGCACGATACCGAGCGCGAGACCGCCGCTGGCACCCGCCTCACCCAGGAGGCTGGCATCGCCCTGGAATCGATCTTCGCCGCCGTTGAACATCAGGCCCACGAGATCGAGGCTATCAATCAGGTAGCGCTGAACCAGTTGAACTCGTCAAGCTCCGTGGTGCAGATTATGCACGAGGTCTCGGAATCGACGCAACAGAGCGGGCTCAATACGCGTGAGGCTTCGCAGAGCATGGAACGCCTGGCACGTCTCGTCGAACAGCTCCGCTCCTCGGTTGAGGCATTCAAGATGCGCGAGAATCAGGACTATCTTATGCGCAAAAGGGGTGAAAACGCCGAAGATATTGATACGCCACTCTCATTCAGCGGCATCTTCCGCACGGTCAGCGCCACGGCTCACCCGCCCCAGCCGCTCTCGCCCACCGGCAACTATATTTTCCCTGACAACCAGTTGGTAAATTATAACAATGGACAGAGTGGATGGGAATGGGGCACCGTCTCTACACAGGCGGATGGAAATCGCCAGAGCTAAGGAAGCAAGGGAATGAGGGACCGTTACACACCGAGCTGGCGCACCATCTCGTAGAGGATAATACCGCTCGCTATGGCGGCGTTCAGTGACTCCACGCCATTAGCAAGCGGTATCGTAATCGTCAGCGTTGCCAATGCCCTGGCTCCCTGGGAGGGACCGTGCGCCTCATTGCCGACGATAAGCGCGAAGGGAGAGCAGAGATCTTGCGCGTAGTACAGGTGCTCGCTACCCGCCTCCGCCAGCAGGGCGCGAGGAGCTTCAGGACAGTGGAGAGCGATCCTCTCAGTGATCGCGGCCCAGGCAAGATTCGCCTCCACCGGTAGCGCGATGTGCGCACCCGCTGCCGCGCGCACAACCTTTGGACTAAGATAATCCACGCAATCAGGCGTCAGCAGCACCGTATCTACATCCGCCGCCAGGGCCGTGCGCAGAATCGTACCCATATTGCCTGGATCGGCCAGATCATCCAGAATCAGGAGCGCCGGACGCCGCTTTTCAGGACGACGGGCGCGCAGCTGGTCCGCGTTGAGGGCATCGAGTCCCAGCACGCTCACGACCCCCTGCGCGCTCTGCACATCGCTCACCGCCTCCATAACGCGCTCGCTCACTTCTACCAGAACAGGGGACAACTCCCGCGTATACAGCAAACGACCAAGCAGGGCTTTGCCTCTAGAAGTACGCTGCAGGAGTGTTGGCTGATAGTAGATCTCCTGGGGAACGATAGAGGCATCGAGAAGCGCCTCAAGCAGGTTGAGCCCCTCCATAAGGAACTGACCGTTCTTCTTGCGCCCCCGCGTCGTGTGCAGCGTCTGTAGCCTGCTGATGCGCGGATTCGACGGACTGGTAATTCCCGACATCTCTGTTCCCTTCCCTACCCGATGGTGCAATATAGCAAAGGCGACCATACGTGCCATTCCCTAAAAATGAGGAGAAATGCTCCGTATGGTCGCCCTTTATAGGTATGAGTGCCTACTTCACAGCATCCAGCGCCTGCTTGACCAGCGCCCCGAAAGCTGCCTCGTCGTTTACCGCCATCTCGGCAAGAATCTTGCGATCAATATGAATGTTGGCAACATGAATCGCGTGCATCAGATTGCTGTAGCTCACGCCATACATGCGGGCGGCGGCATTGATGCGTGTAATCCACAGGCCGCGCATATCGCGTTTGCGATTTTTGCGGTCGCGATACATATACGCCATTGAGCGCATGACCGATTCATGCGCGGGACGGAAGAGACGCTTGCGCGTGCCACGATGGCCCTCGGCCATCTGCAATATCTTTTTATGCTTCTTGTGGGCGGGTACGCCACGCTTTACTCTTGGCATAGTTTATGTTTCCTCTCCTCGCAATATTAAAAGGCATAGGGAAGCAGGCGTTTCAGACGCCGCGTGTCAGCGGTCGCCAGGTGAAACGTCTTATCCATCGAACGGACGGCCTCGGGAGACTTGTTGCGGCGCAGGTGGTTAATCGCCACCTTGCGGCGCATAAACTTGCCAGAGCCAGTGACCTTGACGCGCTTGGCCATAGCTTTGTGCGTTCTTAGCTTCTGCTTCATTGTTCTTTCTTTCTAACTAACTTGGACGGGGCATATTTTTTACATGCACTTACCATGTATCTAATCCGTTTGAGTGTAAGGTACAGCACCAGACACAAGAACAGGAGAGAGGCAGTGTAGGTGGGATTGAAGACCCTTCAATCTCTAGTTGCTCTATCAAAGGCGCAGAGTAGCCTTTTTCAGGAGTTTGACCCCGCTTGCGACGAGATTATACCATACTCCCTTTTACGATGCAATACTAGCATTGCCCATAGCTCTTCATTTTTATTCTGAGATCTAAGAGAAAAAATTTGAAAAAAGCAGCTTTTTTTTCTGCATATCCGTTTTTTCTCCGTATTAAAGGAATAGACAAATGAGATCAGTACACCCCGACTCTATTGTCAGACATAGAGAACAGTGTTATAATAGCGTGGTATTGATGGCCTCCCCATAGTATGCGCACACTCATACATCCTTCCTGATAGAGGAAGAAACGAGCGTAGGGCGCATCTTAGCAGGCATCATAACCCACGACCAGTGTGGGACAATTTTTTGTTGACGCCGCGGAAAGCAAGCGTCATCTGTTACACAGCATCAACGCATTGTTGGTGCTCCACCTGCTCCGGCAGACAGCATTTTAAAAATGCACTGACTGGAAGCACACCCAGAGGAAGGAGGCGACTTCGCGTGAGTAGAGATTACGAACTTGGATTGATCATCAATCCCGAAGTCAGCGAAGAGGAGACACGCGCCGTTCTAGACCGTGTCGAACAGATCGTCGCCAATTATGGCGGCCAGATTGTCAGGGTCAATCAGTGGGGGCGTCGCCGCCTGGCATACCCCATCGAGCGCCACCGCGATGGTTTTTATATATTCGTCGATATGATTCTGACGCCTGAGACCGTGAGCGAGCTCGAACGTACACTGAAGGTTTCTGAAACGGTTCTCCGTCACATGACCAAGAAACGCGATCCCAAGGCCGTCCAGAAGGAACGCGAGGAACGCGAGGCACGCGCCGCTGCCGCCGCGGCCAGCGCTCAAGAGAGCGAAGCTGCCGCTGCCGCCGCACAGGAGCAAGCCGCCGTCGCACCAGAGGCAACAGAGACAACAGAGGCACCAGAAGAGGAAATTCCGGCTGTCTCCGAGGCCGACGTGCCTGACACGGAAGACGTTCCACCTGCGATTGAGGAAACGATCGAAGCTTAGTGTTATATGTCTGGGTACGTTCATGTTATCTCTAAGGAAAGTAGCAGTCGGGGTGAGTTTATTACAGCGAAAGGATTTTGAGCAATGAACAAAATTATGCTAATCGGAAATCTGGGTCGCGACCCGGAGATGAGCTACACCCCTAATGGAATTGCCGTTACAAAGTTTTCACTGGCTGTCTCTCGTTTAGAGAGATCGCAAAGTGGTGAGAAACAAAAAGAGACTGATTGGTTCAATATTGTGGCCTGGCGTCAATTGGCGGAGACATGTAACAATTACTTACGTAAAGGTAACAAAGTTTTCGTTGAAGGTCGCTTGCAGCAGCGTAAGTACACTGACAAAACTGGTACCGAGCGTACAGCTTTGGAGGTTGTTATCAATGATATGGAGATGCTTACGCCGAAGGATTCTAATCAGGGTAGCTCATCTGGCTTTGTAGTCGGCACTACAGACGATAGCGATGCGCTTGGAGACCTGGACGATCACCCCTTCTAAATACCCCTTCTCATTTTGAAGGACATGGAGGAGAAGTTCAGTGCAGAGACGAAGTGAAGGATCAAGCGGCCCACGCCGCGATAGACGCGAAGGCGGGCGCGGTGAGCGCTCGTCGCGCCGCAAAATATGTCAGTTTTGCCATGACCATGTACGTGAGATCGACTACAAAGATGCCAGTCGCTTTATGAAACGCTACATTTCTGATCGCGGCAAGATCGAGCCCCGCCGCAAGACGGGCACCTGCGCCAAGCATCAGCGTGGTTTAAGTACAGCAATCAAGCAGGCACGCTTTATGGCCCTGCTCCCCTATACCGCCGAGCACATGCGCGGAATGTAAAGCGGCATAGGGACGCTGGTAGAATGATCGTGAGTCATCCCGAACGTTTGAAACAGACGTTCGGGAAGTCTCATATCCTTCAGTAGAGGTAGCGTTCCCTTTCCGTGACACCCGGTCACGAATATCCTCAATGGAGGTTTTGATGACTAGTCAGACGGCACGTAGACCAAAAGATCAGCGGTCGGCGCGCTCTGCTAAAGCAAAAAAATATACGCGACAGACGGCACATGTCGAGGCGCGCCGCGATGGCAAACCCCTTGTCTTTGGATGGGGAGGCCACCTCTCTCATCACGAAAAAACTCGGCTGCAAAGCCGCATCATCTGGGCCACAACCGCTCTTATCGCATTACTTATCGTCGCTGTCGTCGTCGGCTTCTGGGTGAACATCAATATTATCGTCCCCGCCCAACCAATTACTACGGTGAACGGCCAGGCCATTCCACAATCCGACTACCGCAAGCTCTTCGCCCTCGCCGCGCAGCTTGAGGCTAACCATATATATGGCTCCAATGGCCTGAACGCCCAGCGGGATAATTTGAGCAAACAGGTAGCCGATGCGCAGACAACCATCGACAAACTGAATACCCAGCTCAAAGCACTGCCAAAGGGCACCAGTAAAGAGCGTACAAGCCTGGAGAGCCAGCTCGCCGCCGCGCAAAGCACGCATGATCAGGCGAACATACAGTATCAGACAATGGCCCAGACGACGATTCCGAATGAGATGCAGCTCTTTACGCAATCACAGTTCGGGAACCAGAGCGTCGGTTGGCTGCAGGATGATGTGTTTATTCGTCAGTGGCTGGCAAAGCAGAATAGCACGGTGCAGGCAAAGGTTGAGCCAACGAGCGGTCAGACCGATAGCGCCATTAGCAACTTTACCGCCAATCTGCCGAAGTCGACCAGCTACAGTAAATTTTTGAGCGATAACAGATTGAGCAATAATGACGCGCGCGCGATGATGACGATTAAGGTGCGCCGCGACAATATGCAGTCGTACCTCGCGGCTCAGATCGTTCCCCCGCTGTACCAGGTACACACGCGCGAAATGACGCTCAGTACGCAGCAGGATGCGAACAATATTCTGAAGCAGCTCAAGAATGGCGGCGACTTCGCTAAGCTCGTGACCAAATCCGTCGATACCAGCACAAATACCAAGGGTGGCGATCTCGGCTGGTTGGCAAAGGGCCAGTACGCCCAGACGATTGCATCCGGCACCAGCGGCATCGTAGATAACTGGATCTTCGATCCGGCGCGCAAGCCCAACGAGTTGAGTCCGGTAATCACGGAGAATGGTGCCTACCACATCATTCAGATTTTACAGATCGATCCCGCCCGCTCGGTAGACGCTACGACGTTGAGCAGCCTGCAAAGCAATGCTCTGACTTCCTGGCTGCTATCGGTAAAGGCACAGCAGAACCTGACAACTATAGCCAGTGACCAGAACAAGTTACTCGATCCGTCGAATATACCGAACACGACGCCAGCGATCCCTGCATCGCCACCGGCGGCTCCCGGTACACCGACGCCGGGTATAGGTTCGGGTACAGGCCAGTAAGAACCATCAATGACCTATCGTCTTTTCTTACCTCACGCGATGGGAGAGAAGACGATAGGCCCGGCTCTCGCGAACCCAGGAAAACAGCAGTTTACATGACCAATACAGCACTCGACAGCACAACCAGGGCGTTTCAGACGCTTCTACAACCCTCTGAGCCTGTGCAGCAGCTTCTAGAGACGGCTTCACTTTACCTGCACATCCCGTTTTGTCATACGCGTTGCCACTACTGCGACTTTAATACCTACGCGGGCATCCTCCCTTTGCGCGAGCCGTATGTACGCGCCCTGCTGACCGAGATAGAGCTCGCGGGCAAGATGACACGGCGCGCGGACGGTTTGCCGCGCCGGTCACGCACTATCTTCTTCGGCGGTGGCACGCCCAGTATGCTGGGTGTGAACCAGATCTCGCGCCTGCTTAACGCCTGCTTCGATGCCTTCGCGGTCGATAAGGACGCGGAGATCACGCTGGAGGCCAATCCCGGTACGCTCTCGCCGGAGCAACTGGTGGGCCTGCGCGCCGCTGGCATCAATCGACTGAGCATGGGCGCGCAGAGCTTCGACGCGGGTCTGCTCAAGACGCTGGGACGCATCCATTCGCCAGAGGAGATTACGCAGGCGGTGCAGTATGCGCGGGCCGCTGGTTTTACCTCGCTTAACCTCGATTTTATGTTTGGCCTGCCGGGACAGACGATGCAGCACTGGCGCGAGACGCTTGAGCGCGCCCTGGACCTGCATCCCGACCATTTCTCGCTCTACTCCCTCATTATCGAGGAGGGCACGCCGTTCTATACATGGACGCAGGAGGGCAGTATCGTGCCGGGCGACGAGGATCTTTGTGCAGATATGTACGAGTACGCCGATGAGTTGCTACAACGGGCCGGGTATGTAAACTACGAGATCTCTAACTGGTCCCTACCGGGCCAGCACAGCCGCCATAACCTGACCTACTGGCAGAATCTGCCCTATATTGGCATGGGTGCTGGAGCGTACTCAAGCTTCGGCGGCAGGCGCTTCTCCGACGAGCGCGATCCGCTGACGTATATCAAACAGCTCAAGGCCGGGCGCATACCCGAGGTCGAGAGCGAGGTGGTAGGCCACGAGCAGGCAATGTCCGAAACGGCCTTCCTGGCGCTGCGCACCGCCATTGGCCTTCATCTCCCTACCTTTGCGCAGCGCTTCGGGCAACCATTCGCGCAGTTCGTGGGGGATCGTCTACATGTTGTAGAAGAGGCTGGATTGCTGGAAAAAGAGGACGGCTGGCTGCGCCTGAGTCAGCGCGGACGCTTGCTCGGTAACGAGGTCTTTCTCCGCTTGCTGCCCGATTAGCTGGAAGGAAACGCCCGTGGAAGCACCATCACAGATACAAGTACACGAACAACTGACGAAGGATTTTTTTCACGCGGCAGAGGCGGTAGGCATAACTCGAGTCCAGGC
The DNA here is from genome assembly GCA_030854195.1 of Chloroflexota bacterium. Lineage (GTDB taxonomy): Bacteria > Chloroflexota > Ktedonobacteria > Ktedonobacterales > Ktedonobacteraceae > JACDAE01. The sequence continues at coordinate 3,161 of JALYTQ010000110.1, read as the reverse complement.
CCAGATCCTGCATAATCGCGGCCTGAAAACCGTCGCGGAGATGCAGAAATTCATCGCTGTACGCTACGAGGAGACGCCTGATCCGCACGCGCTCATCGACATGTCGCGAGCGGTGACACGCATACAGCAAGCATTGGAACAGCGAGAACACATTACCGTGTACGGCGATTACGATGCCGATGGCGTCACCTCTTCCGCTCTGCTCTTTCGTGCCCTGCGCGTGCTCAAAGATCCAGCCGCGCCCCTCGATTACCATATTCCGCACCGCCAACGTGACGGCTGCGGACTTAACCTTCCCGCGCTGGATCAGCTCAAGGCGCGCGGCACGCAGTTGATTATCACCACCGATTGCGCCAGTTCCGACGTTGAGCAGGTCGAGTACGCTCGCACGCTGAGCATCGACGTAATCATCACCGACCATCACCATCCACCGGCACAACTCCCGGCAGCCTACGCGATGGTCAATCCCTGGCGTCCAGACTGCACATACGGCGAGCGTTACTTATGTGGAGTAGGAGTAGCATTCAAGCTGACACAGGCGCTCTATCGGGCTTATAAGCGCTCTACAGAGGATGAGATGGAGCTCCTCGACCTCGTCGCGGTCGGCACCGTGGCGGACATTGCTCCTCTGCTGGGCGAGAATCACACCCTGGTCCGCCTGGGCATGCAGCGCCTCAATGCAACGCGTAAACCAGGCTTGCAGGCGCTAATACGCAGCGCGAACTTGCAACCGGGCAAAATTCGCGAGCGCGATATCGCCTATGGCCTGGCACCGCGCATCAACGCGGCGGGCAGGATGAAGGAGGCGAGCATCGCCTTCGAATTGCTGACAACCGATGATGCTGACGAGGCCAGCGCACGCGTCGCCGAACTTGACCAGCTCAATCATGCGCGCCAGCAGGAGACCGAGGAGCTGATGCGAAGTGTGCGCGCACAGGCACAGCATCAACCCACTAAAGCGATCGTCCTGGTCAGCGGCGACGATTGGCACGAGGGCATTATCGGTCTTGTGGCAGGCAAGCTGTCGGAGGAGATCAACAAGCCCGTTCTCGTCCTGAGCAACGACAACGAGACGCATTTGAGCCGTGGGTCCGCCCGCAGCCAGAAGGGCTTCAATATCATCGAGGCGCTGCGCGGCTTCGCCACGCGCCTGGAGCGCTACGGCGGCCACGCCCAGGCCGCGGGCTTTACCATTCGTAGCGAGCGCATCGAAGAATTGCACGCGCATCTCCTCAACTGGCAGGCAAACGGCGGAACTCCGGCCATCATCGAGGGAACGGACCTGCCGGACCCGACGGGCATCATTACCGAACAGGAGAGCGCGCCGCCCCCAACTCCGCAGATGATCGATCTCGTCTTCACCAGGCTTGAGAACCTCAACTACGGCATGTATCAATCGTTGCGCCAATTAAGTCCATTCGGCGCAGGCAATCCCGACCCTCTCTTCAAGATGGAGGGTCTGCGCCTGCTCGATAAGTGGTCCAGCGGTGCCAATGGACAGAATCTGCGCCTGAAGCTGGGAAGCGGAAATGGGCTGCGCATAGCAGGAACGTTTTTGCGTGCGGCCCATAGGCAAAAGGAGCTTGTCGGCGTGGAACGCGTGAACGTGCTTTTTAGAGTGGAGTCGTCGGAAAACGAGAGCAGGCCGGAAATCTGGTTGAAGATCCTGGAGTTCGAGTCTGCGAAAATGCAGTAGGGATGGGGCTTGCCTCCATCCGGTTCGGGATGTGCGAAGAAGCAGGGAGAGAGGCAGGCGATACCCTCTCTCCCTGCTCTTTAAAAGGGGGTTAGACCATTAATGATTGCCGCTAACATCCCATACCTGAGTTCCCCAGTTCGTCTGGGCAGGCGGAGTCGTGCCGGGCTGCGTCGCAACCTGGGACACGGTTAGCTCCGAAGCCATCCACAGATCTCTACCATTCGGATCGAGCGTTGACCAGGAGTAGTCACCCCAGCGGCACTGCTGCGGCGCACCCAGCGCGCAGGTGAAACCCTTGTCAGGATCGGAACCAGTAGCGGTGATATGAGCGTTACCAAAATGTCCGCTCCATGGCGAAGTAGTTACAACGTAGCCGGTGCTAGGATTGAGCGTCGGGCTGGTGATGGAGAACGCGATGCCGGTTGTACCCGTATACGACTGCGTGATCGCCGGATAGACCAGGTACTCGCCCTTCACGGCCACATAGCCCTGATGCTTGAAATTGGCTCCGCTGATCAGTCCGTGGTGATTCACCTGTGGCTCGATCTCGAACCAGGCAGCTCCGTCGCGCGTCTGCGGATCTTTATCAACGCTCACAGAGGAATCCAGCGCGCCTAATAGATGGCCGTTGATGAACTGCACCTGCTGCATACGGCTATCGTTGGAGAAGGTTGCCAGCGACAAACCATTCGTGGTCAGCGCGGGCACCGGAGCCCCGTAGGTCTGGCTCTTGATGAGGGTCGCGCTCAACACAGGCACATCACCATTAGCGACATTCCCAGTATCAGAGAGTGCCCACAGGCCGAGAAGCTTCTCGAATGTGTTGGGCTGCAACTGTGCCTCATCAGCATAAGGGAACGAGTTCAGCAGGTATTCGACGTTCGAATCGTCGTTGGTAATCGCAGGCTGCAGGGCAGTAACCCCAATGCCACCAAGAGCGAGGTTATTATACTCCGCGAAATTGACGGTATTTGCTTCGTGCACCAGCTGAGACTTCGAGATAGCGAAGAGCGTATCGCCCGTCTCAAGACCCTGACCGGGTCCACCGAACTGGTCGACGGTGATATATACATTGTGCTTATCGATGCCCAGCTTCGGCTGATCACCAAAGCAAGGACACTGTCCAGCAGTATCATTTGGCAGGGTGGTGTCAAAGCGATAGACAGCCGATGTCAGGTTCTTATTTACCACCAGAAGATCGGTGTAATTGGGAGTAAGGGTAGCAGGGTAAACAACCACAGTGAAGAACCACGCCTGCGTCGTTGTATCATAATAGCAGCGCGGGTCGGAGATATTCTGTGTGGTCGGTTCGCCAAAGAAGGTATTCAGGCTGATCTTGGAGCTAACCAGTTTCCCATTAGAAGTATAAAAGGCAGTGACATCATTGATAATTTCGTTTACTACCTTTGTCTTACCTATATAACCGACACAGAGACCCTGGTCGGGCGGCTCAAGAATGAAG
>JALYTQ010000109.1 GCA_030854195.1 Chloroflexota bacterium | reverse complement strand
GTCCAGGCACATATGGCGGGCATCGGCATTGCCGGAGCAATCAATTGCTACCTCAAAGCCATTGCCACGGGTCAGCGCTCGTAGCGTGTCGAGGGCGTTGGCATCAGCAGGGGAGACCACTTCTGTAATGCCCAGGGCTCGTGCTTGCGCGAGACGTTCGGATACCGCCTCCACACCTATTACCCGCGCACCCATTGCCTGGCATAACAGCGCCATCCCCACACCAACTGGCCCCAGCCCTGTGATAAGCACGGTATCTCTGCCAGATATCGCCGCGCGTAAGCACGCGGCGTAAGCAGTTCCGACGCCACAGGCAATCATGGCACCGTCCAGATAGGTTAATTCATCAGGCAACGCGACAAGGGTACGCTCTTCTGCCAACAGAAATTCGGCGTGTCCGCCGTCGCGTTGCCAGCCGTACGCGGCGCGTTCGGGGCGCGAGCAACTAATCATCCACCCGCCACGGCAGTCATGACACACACCACAGCCAGCGATGTGATAGATGATGACGCGATCCCCTTCTTTAAAGCGTTGTACGCCAGGGCCAACGCGCTCGATGATGCCACACGGTTCGTGACCACCAATCACTCCCCTGTACGCTTCGGGACCGGTTCCCCAATCGCTGGTCCGGTAGATGGCGCGCAGATCGCTGCCACAGAGCGACGACGCCTTCATGCGCACTAATACCTGTCCATGTCCAGGCTCTGGAACGGGAAACTCGCGTTGCGCAAGTCGCCGATCCCCCAGAAAAACGACTCCGTTCATAGTCGCCATACTCTCTACGTTCCTTTCTAAACTCTTCAGTAGGGATGGAGCTTGCCTCCATCCGGTTCCCCACCACACGGCTCCTGGGCCGGATGGAGGCAAGCCCCATCCCTACTGATTATTTCAGCGCGCCATCGGTGAGTTCGGTTATTTCAGCACGCCGCCGGTGGGTCCCTGCACCAGGTGCTTCTGAGCATAGATGCCTAGCGCAACAGGCACCAGGATGATCAACGTCGCCAGGGCGGACACCTTTGCCAGGAAGAGCCCTTCGTTACTCGTAAATGCCGCTACCATAATGGGCAGGGTTGGCGCGTTCGTATAGGTCAGCGTCACGGCGAAGAAGAAGTCGTTCCAGGCAAAAATGATCGCCAGCAGGGCCGCCGCGACTAAGCCAGGCACGGCCATCGGCACGACAATTCTCACAATTGTCTGCAGCGTCGAACAGCCATCCAGCCATGCTCCTTCCAACACTTCCATTGGCAGATCCAGGAAGTACGAACGGGCCATCCAGATGATCAGCGGCAGGTTCATCGCCGTATAGACGGCAATCAACACGAAGAGATTGTCCAGCAAGTTCAGGCGCGTAATAATCACATACAAAGGAACAAGGATGGCCGCGAACGGCATGAAGCGTGTGGAGAGGACAAAGAACAGTATGTCGTTGGATGACTTGTTGCGCATCTGGAAGACCATCGCGTAGGCGGCGGGAATGCCTAGCAGCATCGCCACAGCCGTCGAAACGAGAATGGATAGTAGCAAGGTCGGCAGTGCCGACCTTGCTCGCTTCGCTCCCCTCGATGTTCTCGATACACTGATCACTGATAACGGCATTCCAAACGAGAGTCGCGAGGCGCTAGAACAACAGCATATACAGGTGATGACCACCTCCGCCGCTGTTCCAGCCCCTGAATTAGAATTAACCAGGAACGCTCCGGCGTGACGCGCGTGGTGACATTGAGGCTTTGTAGACCTCTGCCCGCTTGCTAGCTTTTCCCCGTATACGCCTTAATCTCGCTCGTGATCAGTGCCTGTACCTCGGCAATGCTCAGGTTGCCATCTATCTCTCTCAACTTGTTCTGCTTTTTGTAGTGGTCGAGCAGCTGATCGGCGACATAGAAGAAGACGACCAGCCTTTTTCGCACAGCCTCTCCTGTATCATCAGAACGTTGATAGAGCATACTGCCGTCCAGATCACACACGCCGGGCACTTTCGGTGGCTGAAGCTCGACATTGTAAATATGGGAATTCGCGCGACAAAATACTCTGCCCGCTATCCGTCTCATTAATTCTCCACGCGCAACCTTGAGGTAGAACACGAGATCAATCTGGCGGTTGAGCTGCTGGAGTTCTGCATCCAGTGCCAGCGCTTGCGAAAGCGTGCGCGGAAAGCCATCCAGCACGACGCCGCCCGCACTCTCAGGTTCCTCGATATGCCGTAGCGCCATAGGGATCGTCATCTCATCGGGAACCAGTTCTCCGAGATCAACATACATCCGCGCTTTTAACCCGAGCTCCGTCTGATCTTCAAATGCCTTTTGGAACAAGTCACCGCTCGCAATATGGCGCACACCAAAGGCATGAGAAAGCTTCTCCGCCTGTGTCCCCTTTCCAGCTCCCGGTGCTCCTAGCAGGATAATATCCATATTCCCCCTCCAATGCAAAAAATGTAGTGGCGTGGATTGAGCCGCCGATGGCTCCCCATCGCCATTGCCTACCTTTCAATGACCTCTTTTTCCTCTCTCTATTAGATTACCTTTGAAATAAAGGAAATGCAATAGAACAGCTTGTCTAGCCAGGCCAATTGCCACCAGCGACGCGGATGTACAGCGCCTGGGTTTCGTTCAAAGGTCGAAGGTGTAACTCTCCCCGGAGCGAATCTCCCGCACCTGGTCGCCGACGCCCAATCTCACCGATCGGTTCAGGCTGTCGACCTCGGCATGGACGCGTAGATGGTTGTCAAGGAGAGTGACCTGGATCAGCAAGCCTCTGAAGCGCATAGGCAGGGCCAGGCCGCGTAGCTGGGCCATCTCTTTGGGATTAAAGTAGAGAACGCCGTCGCGAATCACCTCACCTATGTAGCTACGCTGCACCAGATCCAGCGTCCCCGACATCACGCCCATGTGAATACCCTCGGCGGTGGTGCCGCCCTGCACGTCGCCGACATCGCTCTCCAGGGCCACTATATAGCGCTCCCAGGAGGTCGCCAGGTCGATCTCTGAGTAGACCCCGGCATACGCGACAAAGCTCAGGGTTGAGCCATGAGAGGTGCGCGCATCGTAGTAGGCGACGGTCTTGCGCAGCGTCTCAGACGTGTACGCGTAGCCGAGGCGCTGGAAGATCTGCCGCAGCTCATCCTGGCGGAACAGGTAGAACAGCAGTACGGTATCCGCCTGCTTCGCCAGCTTGTAGCGGTCGGGCTCCCTGCCTTCCGCCCGCAGGATGCGGTCGAGGCGCTGGATATTGCCGTACTCCCGACGATAGGCTTCCCAGTCCAGTTCCTCCAGATCCTCCCAGCCCTCGAACTGGCTGATGATGCCATCAGCGAGGAAGGGGACGTACATCCTACGGCTCATCTGCTTCCAGATCTCGATCTCCTGGTCGGTGAGCTCAATCATCTCGCAGAGCGAACGCCGCCGCCGCTCTGGCAGCATATCGAGCAGCCTGCCCGCCACGTCGAAGATCCAGGCCACCATGACGTTGGTGTACGCGTTGTTGCGCAAGCCAGGCTCGTGAGAATCTGGATATTTCTCGTGGAATTCGTCCGGCCCCATGACGCCGTGGATCTCGTAGCGGCCACGTTCCGGGTTGAAGTGCGCGATGCTGGACCAGAAACGGGCGATCTCCATCATCATTTCGGCACCCGGCCCGAGCAGGAAGTCGGTATCTCCCGTGGCCTGGATGTAGTGCCAGATGTTGTAGAAGATGGCCGCGCTCACATGCCGCTGATTCTGGCTCAGGTCCGGTTCCCACAGGCCGGAGCGCGGGTTGAGGTGTACGACCTGGGTCTCTTCTTTGCCGTCGCTGCTACTCTGCCAGGGGTACATCGCGCCCCGATAGCCCGCTTCGCGAGCCAGGGCGCGGGCCTCATCAAGCCTGCGGTAGCGGTACATCAGCAGGCCACGCGTGATCCTGGGCAGGCGGAAGTTCAGGAAGGGATAGATGTAGAGCTCGTCCCAGAAGATATGGCCGCGATATGCTTCCCCGTTGAGCCCGCGCGCGGGAACGCCGGTGTCCAGGTCAGCCGTATGCGGGGAGCAGACCTGCAGAACGTGGGAGGCGTGGAAGCGCAGCAGGAACTGCACCCGATCGTCGCTGGGTACCCGGAAGTCGCAGTCATCCCACAGCTCGTTCCACGCCCGCTGGTGACGGTCGAATGCTTCGTCGAATGTCCCGAAACGCTGGACCGCCTTCTCAGCATTGGTCAGGGGTTCGTTGATCCCCTGGTCGTGGGACGTGTAGAACGCGACCAGCTTCTCGACACGCAGCGGTCGTCCTTGCTGAAGGTCGAAACCCAGCGTCTGATGGGCGTAGTCTTCCATGCGATAGAGCCCGCGCTCGACTTCCAGCTCATCCGCGTCTGCGTACACACGCGTTCGGACCGCCTCGGCCACGTAGATGCGCGACTGACGCAGGCGCGCTATCAGGGAGATGGTGTCCAAGGCCGGTGTTCGGCTCTCCACCGGATGCACATGGCGGCCCTCAAGCTCGCGGTAACGTTCAACGCCCTGGTTGATCACACGCGCATCAACCGCCGTGATGACCTCGACCGGACCTGACCAGTTCTCGGCGGTGAGCGTCCACTCCAGAGCCGCCTGATGCATGACGGCCATACTCACAAAGCGCTTGCTGACGAGTGTCGTCTCGCGGCCCCGTTGATCGCGGAAGCGCAGCCTGCGCATGACTGTCGCGCTGCGGAAGTCTACTTCGTGCCGATAGCTCAGCAGCTCGACGTTCTTCAGGGTGATTGGCTCGTCGCCGTCGATGCGCAACTTGAGCACGAGCCAGTTGGGAAGGTTGACCAGGTCCTCGTTAAGCACCGGGCGACCTCCCATGATGGTCGTTTCCCGGTTGTAGCAGCCATGAGCGTAGGTGCCCGGATAGTGAATATCGTCAACGTCGGCCCACTCGGCACTGCCACGCGTGCAGAAATAGCCGTTGCCGGTCGAGGTCAGCACCTCCCGCAGCCGCTCCTGCTCGGGTTCGAAGGAGTCGTAGGCAAGCGTCCAATCCTTCGGATCGGGCGCGGCTCCCCTGGCGAGCGGCGTTGGCTTCGCCTGCGCGTAGTCCAGGGCGACGAGCCTGTTGAGGAACTCCTCCACCTCTTCAATGGTGTTCAGCACGTAGTCGGCGGCGGTGGTGCAGCCTGCGGTCTCAGGATCGTCGGCGCTCCCTACGAAGATGCCGATGCCGCGCCCCGTTAACGCTCGGAAGGCGTCCTCGTCTGTCAGGTCGTCGCCCAGATAGATGGGGAGCACGTCGTCACGGTCCAGGCCCAGCGCTTCGAGCAGGTAGAGCACGGCCTTGCCCTTGTCCCAGTCCAGCCTGGGCTGGATCTCGAAGACCATCTTGCCCGGCGTGACCTTGAGCTCCTCTGGGTGCTCGCTGAGAATGGCGTCAACGATCTGCTTGACGTGGGGTCGCTGCTCGTGTGCTACCAGGCGGAAATGAACGGCGACCGAACTCCTCTTGGGCTCGACCAGGGCTCCCGGCAGCTCGGCCAGTTCGGCGTGCAGCCTTGCCTCGACCTCGCGCAGCAGACCCTGGAATGACGCGCCCTCCTCACGCTGTATAGACCCTCCGGCTGGACTCCAGATGTCGAAACCATGACTGCCAGCCACGATCAGATGGTCGAAGCCCATGAGCTCCTGCACGACCCGGCGATCGCGCCCGCTAACCACGCACACGGGGACGCGTTCGGCCAACCGGCGCACCGCCTCGCGCATGCTGTCCGCGATCACGGCATCCTCCGGCCTGTCACGGATCGGAGTCAGGGTCCCATCATAATCGAGGAACACCGCCGGTTGCTTCCCTGCCATGCGCTTCACCAGCGCATTGCCAGCGCTAAGCGCGTGCGGTAGCTCGCCAATCTGTCTCAGCATAATTGCTCGCCTGCCTTTCTAAATCACTCCCGCTGCATACCCTGGCCGCCTGTCCTCGCTTAAAGCGTTCAGAGCACGAAGCGCGGGAGATAGTGTATAGCTTCAGCCAGATGCCTGCCTATAATGGTTGGAGACCCGGCCAGATCGGCAATGGTACGTGCCGCTCCCTGGAAACGCACCCTTTGCAATAGAGTGAGATTAGCTTGCTGAAGAGCTGTTCTGAGAAACTGTTCCCCAACAAAATCGATCTGGCAATATTATTGTATCTCATTCACCGCTCTAAGACATGATTGCCACATGAGCAATTAGAGCTGGCAAAAACGGCGTGATCTATTTGTTACCTACCTTACGTGAAGTGACGCGAATTCCTATCTTTGGAGAATAGGCTTTGAGCACGTATAATACGTAGAGACCTTAACGTCTGGCCGCAAGAGAATAGCACAGTAATCAGGGGGGCTGACTGCATGTACATGTTACTTGAGAATATACCTATGATAGGCGTGAATAGCATTCTGGCACTCATCCCTCTCTTCTGTGGCTGGCTGATGGTGAAAACTCGGCAAAAAGTGCTGCAACTCGTTCTGCTGCTGTTCTGGTTCTTGTTTTTACCAAACACGCTGTATACGCTGACTGATCTGCGCTACCTCCCGTACCAATGGCACGAGGTTCACGCCGCGGGCAAAGTTGCGCTCGCCCTGCAATATCTCCTCTACGAACTGCTTGGCGTGGGGTGTTTTCTGTTGGCGCTCTCAGCATTCGAGAAACTGCTTTTGCGTTCTCGCTGGTCAAAAAAACATGTCGTACTGACGGTGTGTCTTATCGTCGTCAATTTTTGCATCGGGCTGGGGATCGTTCTGGGGAGAGTGCAACGGTTCAATTCGTGGGATATCTTTGTCGCTGCCCCCACAGTCATCACTGCTGCCTTCTCCATTCTCTCGTCCTTCAAATTGCTGCTTTTCGTAGTGATTTTTGGCGTCTTTGCCAATGTTCTGTACTTTATCTTCAGATTACTTCGCAACCAGATCTGGCGCGTATCCGTTTTAAAGAAGGAGGCCGCATGAGCCGGTATCCTCTTCACGGCCAATCTCTTCGCCTTTGACTGCAAAACCGGAAAATGCTTTTGTGTTTTCGAACAATGGCTCACTTCTTTCTCTACGGCTATAAGAAGTATTCAGCCGTGAAACATCCGCCAAAACGCTTCGTGCGTCTCAAAGTGAGATTGACTATTCATGCTATAATGAAACAGTTTATGGGCCACAAGAAGGCATCTCTGAAAGGTGTGCGTGCATATGGCAACACCATCCATCAAAGCCGCCAGCAAAAAGCGGTGGCTGCGGGAACACCTGGATATGGGAAATGGCTTCACGCCGTACATGCTGGTACTGCCCACCGTCCTCTTGATTCTGGGAGTGGGCGGCTGTTCTCTGCTGAACTCTCTCTGGCTCAGCTCCCTCAATGACCCTCCTGGCCCCGGTACAGATTGGATTGGCTGGAGCAACTATGTTGAGCTCATTATGCGCAGCGATTTTCGCAGTTCTATAAGCACGACGCTTCTCTTCGCGCTCATCTCTGTCACCCTGGAGACGATCTTTGGCCTGGGCATTGCCATGCTCATGAACGACACGTTTCCAGGTCGTAGCCTGGTACGAGCCGCTATTCTTGTCCCGTGGGCTTTCCCCACGGTGGTCTCCGCACAGATCTGGTACCTGATGTACAATGACCGGACAGGCATCATCAGCTATTTTCTCCGGCAACTGCACCTGCTGGCACCCGGTGCGACGTTATTGCAGACCAATGGTGGCATCATTGCCGCCGCCATCATCGCCGATGTCTGGAAAACCACGCCTTTTATGGCCCTCTTGCTCCTGGCGGGTCTTCAGATGATCCCCCCGGAAATGTATGAAGCCGCCGACGTAGATGGAGCCTCTCACTTCCAACGATTCTGGAACATTACCTTGCCTATGCTCAACGGGCCGCTGACCATCGCGTTACTCTTCCGCACCCTGGCTTCCTTCGGTGTGTTCGATCTCTTCTACGTCCTGGGTGGCAACCAGGTGCAAAGCATGGCGATGTACGCGTATAATTATATGTTTACGCGCACCACCTTCGATTTTGCGCCGGGCGTGGCTGCCGCAGTGATACTGTTTGCGATTGTCATATGTCAGATAGCGTATCGTTTTTCCGCCATGATGACGGTCTTGAAGCTACTAGAGAGAAGATTAGGGTCACGGAGAAGATAGCGCTTCATTTTTTACAGAAGAACAAGATCTCTGTAAAAACTCTGCGAACGCCGAAGGGGCAAGGGGTCACGCCACACCTCCAGCTTGTGCATAGCCTGGAAAATTACAGTGTCTCTTGACATATTATATAAAAATGGTAAGATAAGGGGGCAGTATATTGTAATTATAAATTCATATTCTTGCGTCTGACTTTCTTGTTAATATATATATGGTGACAGTATCTTCACAAAACGCGATAACTCGTGCAAAGAAGAATAACATCTGCTATAGTATACGCATCTCATCTAGTGGTTATATTATAGATTATTGTACCAATTAAACAGGTCTGGGGGTTGGCTGATGAAGGAAGTGGAGCAACAGTGTAAGCAGATACAAGCGACAAAAGTGTTAAAAGCGCTGCTTGGTAGATTTAGCGCTGTTCCTGATTATCATACGCTGCGAGATGACCTGCCGGGGTGTCTGGCTACCCTGCTCAGGTGTCGCAGCGTGCTCCTCTATCAGCGCGTAGATGAAGCACTCCATTTCGTGGCTGGCTCATTCGACGACGAGCCGGGGTGGTCGGCATCGCTGCTGGCTATCGCGCATATCAATCCCATCAACCTCACCAGTGATGGGCCCGAGGCGTCTGCCTGGCGCGAGCGGCGTCTGATCGCCGTACCAGAATACCAGCCAACGCTTGTAGCACTGCCATTGATTTACCGTCATCGCAGTACAGGCGTGCTCGTCGCGTTGCGTGGCAGGGGTGGTACGCACAGCGAATACGCCGAGGCGTGGTCGTCTGAGGAGGTACAGGTATTGGATGCCATCGCCGATGCCGTCGCATTGCTGCTAGAGAATACGCGCCTGCTAGAACGCGATCGAGAGCGCATTCATGAGCTCTCATTGCTGAACAGCATAAGCAGCCAGATGAACGCATCCCTCTATGAGCGAGAGCGCCTGAAGAGCGTCGTTATCCAGCGTGTACACGAGGTCGCGGCGGCAGACCTTTGTGAGCTACTGGAACCTTCTCCAGGGCAGGACGCCATCTCATGGGTAACGGCGGAACTGCGAGAGCAATTGTTGCACCATTTTCGCGAACAGAAATCCCTCGCGCCCCTCATTATTGAGCGACCAGGCGACCAGAACGGACAGAGTGACTTTTTGCAGCACCTGCCCCCGGATATCAACACCTTTTTTGCCTTCCCCCTCATGAATGGCCGTGCGATCGATAGGCGCTGGGGATCGCTCCTGCGTGGAAGCATTGGTACGGCGCAGAACCTCGTGCAGGACGTGCTGGGCATCGTTGTGGGAGCGTATCACCGCGTGTACAAGCTCAAGCGCGAGGAGATCGTCCTGCTGCAGGTTCTGGCAAGCCAGGCCAGCGCGGCCCTCGAAAATGTGTACCTGATGGAGGAGGTGGTAGAGGCGAGAAATGAGGCGCGCGACCTCCTGCGCCAGGTGTTGGAAGATCAGCGCCTGAAAGAACTGATTCTGGAAAGTATGCCTAGCGGGTTGATTACGACGGATCGTAACGGGTGTATCATCACCTTTAACCGGGCCGCCGAAGCGATTCTCGGCTACCATCCCTTTGAAGTGTTGGGGCAGCCGCTGCACCGTTTCCTCGATCTGCAATCGGCACCCTCCTTGAACCATACCTTGCAGCGCATGATTACGTCGCACTGGTTGCAGCAGCACGAATGGTCCGGCCAGACGCCGACAGGTATGGCGTGCAGCGAGACGGTGGTCACTCTTGACAGGCATGGACAGGAGGTCGTACTGGATGTCGATATGTTACCTCTGTGGGATGACCAGGGACGACAGGTTGGCATTTTAGCGACCTTCATTGATGTCACCTCGGTACATCGTTTAGAGGAGGAGAAGCGCCGTCTCGATCGCCTGGCATCCCTTGGCGAGATGGCCGCGAACGTCGCCCACGAGGTGCGCAATCCGCTAGCCTCAATCAAAACGGTTATGCAGATGCTGGGAGAAGACTTGACAGTCGACCAATCAACAATCCAACAGCAGCCAGGCGAACCCGGAGGTGGCGTCCACGAATCGATCGAGGTCGTCCTAAAGGAGGTGGAGCGCCTGGATACCATCGTGCGCGATCTCCTCCTTTTTGCCAGGCCGCGTCAGCTCCACCGTGTGCGCTGTAAGGTGACAGAGCTGAGCGATCGCATCCTGCACTTTCTGCAGCCACAATGCGAGCAGGCGAACGTCGTTATTCATCGCCTCTATAGTGAAGTTCCCACAGTCCTCATCGACATGGCGCAGATGGAGCAGGTGCTGCTCAACCTCTATATGAACGCCATCCAGGCTATGCCGGATGGAGGCATTCTTACCATCGCGTGTCATAAGACCCCCTGCGCGCAACGAGCAACGAGAGATACGGTCTCTGCTGACGGTGATGCGATTGCCCTTGATGATGTACAGTGCGAGCGCAAGGATGAGCCGACGCGTTGGCTAGAGATCAGCGTCAGCGACACCGGCGGCGGCATTCCTCCCGACCAGGTTGAGCGCGTTTTCCAGCCATTTTTCACCACAAAGGCGCATGGCATCGGCCTGGGCCTGGCAATTACACGCCGGCTGATTGAAGATCATGGTGGCCAGATACAGGTAGAAGGCCATTACGGCTATGGGGCGACCGTCACAGTGTGCCTCCCTCTGGCAGCTGAAGAGCAAGCGTGCAAAGACGAAGAGCGTATCGAAGAGGCGAGGAATTGACCTATGGGGCTCACGATACTGATTATCGACGATGAACCGCATCTCCCCTATCAACTGGCGCGTTTTCTGCGCAAGCACTCCTACGAGGTTCTTGTAGCACCCGATGGAGAAACAGGGCTGCGCATGCTGCAAAACAACATCGTTGATCTCATTTTACTGGACCTGCGCCTGCCGCGCGCGGGAGGACTGGAGGTACTTTCCTCGGTCCGCAAGAACGATACCGAGCTGCCCGTCGTGATTATTACCGCGTACGGTGATGTGCAGAGCGCCGTGGCTGCCATGAAGCAGGGGGCGGCGGACTACCTGCTCAAGGGCTTCGATCTCGACGAGCTATTGCTTGTTGTCAAGCGCGCACTGGAGAAGAGTGCCATGGCGCGGGAGTTGCGCCAGCTGCGGCGAGAACGCAATGCACACTACCATTTCGACTACATCGTGGGGCATAGTGAGCGCATGCACGAGGTTTTCGACTTCATTACGCGCATAGCAAGTAGTGAGGCTTCGGTGCTTATTACGGGTGAAAGCGGCACAGGCAAAGAGGTCGTAGCGCGCGCCATTCACGAGCAGAGCCAGCGGGCCAGCGGTCCATTCCACCCTTTGAACTGTGCCGCAATCTCACACACCCTTCTGGAGAGCGAACTCTTCGGTTTTGAGCAATATGCCTTCACCGACGCAAAAAAGCAGAAGCGCGGCCTGTTGGAGCTGGCAGAAGGGGGGAGTCTCTTCCTCGACGAGATCGGCGAGATGCCGCTGGACATGCAGGCCCGGCTGCTGCGTGTCCTGGAGACGCACTCGTTTTTTCGCCTGGGGGGAAACAAAGAGGTCAAAATCAACGTCCGAGTGCTGGCCGCGACCAATCGGGATCTGGAGCAGGCGATGAAGGAAGGAACGTTCCGTTCGGACCTCTTCTTTCGCCTGGCTGTCTTGAACATTAAGCTGCCGCCCCTGCGTGAGCGGCCCGACGACATTATGCTCTTCGCCGCGCGTTTTATCGAAGATTTCAACCAATCATTGGGCCGTAACATCCAGCGCGTCTCACCGGAGGCGCAGCGCCTGTTGCGAGCGTACAACTGGCCTGGCAATATACGTGAATTAAAGAATGTCATCGAACGAGCCGTTATATTAAGTAGTGGTGAAGAATTGCTTCCAGATCACCTGCCGCGCGAGATCGTGGGCTCGGCTGAGCGAGGTGCCTTCTGCGCCTTCGATCTCTGGGAACGTTGGTTGAACGCGCGACCTCTGGGACCGGTCTCGCTCGACGATTTGAGCGACCGTGTAGAGCAGCATGTGATCCGTTGGGCGTTAGAAACGTCGAAGCATAATCGCGCGCAGGCCGCGGAGTTGCTGGGATTTACAAAGGTCGATCAACTGCGCTATCTTATGCGCAAGCACGGCATCGAATAGGGCAGATGTTTGGACCGACCTGGCGACTGGTGAAAGCGTGTAGAGACGTTGGTGTTGCTAACGAGCCTGATAGACAGTATCGTAGGCGTCTAGATCGTCCCCGCGCATAGTGAGAAGTTCGCTTTCGATATCCTGCCAGGCCTGTAACTCAATTTCTGCGTTGCTTAACTGCTTATGTTGGTGCATCGCCTGCTGAAACTTTTCCGTCACGCGCTGGCGGAAGGTTGCGAGAATGGGGCGTTGTACTTTAGGTTTAGGCATAAGGCGCAGTTCTACCTGTTGAGGTGGGTAGAAGTCACTTTTGTCGAACGCGAGCGCGATCAGGTCGCTAAACGTGGTCAGCAGGCCGAGGCGTGATGGAGTAAAGTAGTCCACCTGCGTACTGGAAGCAAGAAGGCAACCTGCGATGCGGCCCTCGAAGCGAATGGGATGGGCGGCTGCGCTCAACTCGTAGTCATCCTGATAGGATGGAAAGGATTTGTTTTTGCGCAGGTCGGCATCGCTCACAATATGGCGTACCTCAGTTGCGTAGCCAGACATAGACTCAAGGCCCAGGAAGAGCACATCGTGTTCGAGATCGGCGGTCCAGGGGAGTGTTCCCTTGCCAGCGCGTTCGCGCAGGCTGCGAATTTTGCCATCGGGTCCAGGCGGCATGCATTGTATGAGCTTGATCGCCATACCCATAGTGTTGGGGTCTAGCTGTGAAAGGGCCTGTTTGAGTACCAACTCGCTGACCCGCCAGAAGCGCAAGCTCTCGGTAGTCGTCGTGCGCAAGTTCAGAACTTGAGCGAAGAAGCTAGAGGGGATCTGTTCAGAGCTCTCTTCGGCCAGCCAGGATTGAACATCGGGAAACAGCTTCTCGAAGGCATCCATCAATTCCTGCCGTTGCTGAGTTGGCAGTACCTGCATCAGATGGATCAGGTGGGGGCGTTGTGGCCGCGACTCGCCGCTCGCCCAGCGCGAAAGGGTCATCGTCGTCACGCCGAGGATCGAGGACAGGCGCTGACGTTCACCCGGTGACCTGAGAATGTTTTGTAAGACGACCGACCATTCTGGCGGAGTGGTGACCATGGTATTCACCTCTTTGCATACTCAATAAAGTGTATGGTTCAGGCCATATCATAACAGAGGTAATGCGTTTGCGTCAACTGTTCTGATTCATTTGGTCGGCAAAGGCACCTCAATGTAGAAACAATAAGAGAGATAGTTGTATTTATCGTTAAAAATCTGTATGATAGACAACTATGATGTCCTACGTTGTGAGGAGAGGCTAGAGGTGTAAAATGAAGCGTGTAGTAGTCGTTGATGACGATCAGGATGTACAAGAAATCGTCACATTCGTCTTAAATAAGCATCATATCGAGGTGATAAGCGCCTCGAACGGGCAGCAGTTGCAGCAGTTGCTAGCAGCCGAGCAAGAGCCATTACCCGATCTTTTTATTCTAGATGTCATGATGCCAGGGGAGGACGGCTATCAGATCTGTCGTAACCTGCGCACCGATGCGCGCACGAAGCACATCCCGATCATGATCATCACGGGTCACATTGAAAGCATCTATCAGCGGATCAGCGTTGATTTAGGAGCGGCACAGCACATGACCAAGCCATTCCACCCATTAGATCTGCTGGAATGTGTCCAGGCCATCTTACAGCGAAAGTAGGGTAGAAGTCCGTCACCTTTTAAAAAATTGGGAAAGAAAGGACTTGTCTCAGAGCTGAAAAGTTGGTATCATTACAAGCAAGAGCGTCCTGATGAAATTCGAGGAAGCAGAGCGGCCTATGCCAAACAGATATGAACGTGAAATTGAAGAGATACTGCGCAACCTGGAACACACGGAGCCAGGGACTTCCCGGAGGCAGCGAACGGGAGAGCGTGTGCATCGGAGTCCGGGTCCGCGCGTGCGCCAGCGCCGTAGCTACTCTTTCAACTTCTCCCCAGCGGAATGGTTACTCATCATAGCAATCGTGACGGCGCTAGTTGCGGGTGGCTATGCCTTTACATTGCGGTCGGCGGGACCAGGGGGTATCTTCACGCCTCTGCTAGCGGCGGTGAGTGTGATCTGCCTGTTGCTTGTTGCGTTCTCGCATTATATCTTCCGAACAGGTAATCCGCGCTCGGTGCGTTTTGGCAATACCACCGTCACGCCACTGCGACGAAATGTCTTCAGCAACCTGAAGACGCGCTGGCACCTGTTCATGCTCAAGATGCGCTATCGCGGCAAGCCAAAGCAATAAGAATGCGACTAGCAGAACGAGCCGGTTGAGGTACTTGACAGGCCAACGAAAGCATGATATAGTCAGACGCGTCGGCGGGGTGTGGCGCAGTTGGTAGCGCGCCTGGTTTGGGACCAGGAGGTCCGCGGTTCGAGTCCGCGCACCCCGACTACACGCGGGAGTAACTCAGTGGTAGAGTTCCTGCCTTCCAAGCAGGCTGTCGCGAGTTCGAATCTCGTCTCCCGCTTTTTCCTCTCATCCGTCTCGCTGCAAGCGCTTCGGAAGCCCGTTCAAGGCAACCAGGCAATGATAAAAGCAGCAAGAGGCGGTTTTGTTTTTTGGCGAAAGGTGCACACCAACAC
>JALYTQ010000370.1 GCA_030854195.1 Chloroflexota bacterium | reverse complement strand
TCATGGATCAATGAAAAGATGAAGGAGTGGTTAGATGAAAAAAACGTAGCAGACACGCTTTCTCAATCTGTACCAAACAATATTACTTCGGAGATGGGTCTGGCGCTCTTGGATGTCGCAGATGTGATTCGCCCTTATCCAGCAGTCATTGCGTATTTACAACAGGTAAAAGATGATACCTTTTTGGATGAACTGGTTACGTTTCATGGTGGACAGGAAACCCAGGACGCTCTCTATGCTTTTCTTCACAAATACGGAATGCGTTGTGTCGGGGAAATCGATATTACGAAAACTCGTTGGAGCGAAAAACCAACGACACTTGTCCCCATGATTCTCAGTAACATCAAAAACCTTGAGCCTCATGCTGGCAATCGGAAATTTGAGCAAGGGCGACAGGAGGCATTGAAAAAAGAACAAGAGTTAGTAGATCGATTGAAGCAATTACCGGATGGTGAACAAAAAGCCAAAGAGACGAAACAAATGATCGACCTGATCCGGAATTTCAGCGGTTATCGTGAATATCCAAAATACGGCATGATGAATCGCTACTTCGTTTATAAGCAGGCTTTACTGAAAGAAGCCGAACAACTCGTACAAGCCAACGTTCTTCAGGAAAAAGAAGATATCTACTATCTCACTTTTGAAGAACTTCGCGAAGTCGTACGCACACATAAACTGGATGACCAGATCATCAGCAAACGAAAAGACGAGTACACATTCTATGAAAAACTCACTCCCCCACGTGTGATCACGTCTGATGGTGAAATCATTGCAGGTGAGTACAAACGAGAAAATCTCCCAGCCGAAGCTCTTGTAGGTCTAGCTGTTTCTTCCGGAGTTATAGAGGGACGAGCACGGGTCATCTTACATATGGAAGATGCTGCTATAGAAGATGGAGATATAGTAGTCACCTCCTTTACTGACCCTAGCTGGACACCATTGTTTGTATCCATAAAAGGCCTGGTCACCGAAGTTGGTGGACTGATGACCCATGGAGCAGTTATCGCACGTGAATATGGCTTACCAGCAGTTGTCGGAGTGGAAAGTGCTACCAAACTGATAAAAGATGGGGAACGAATTCGCGTGAATGGAACAGAAGGCTATGTAGAAATCTTATAATGGGGAGCTAAATAAAAGATGAAAGCCAGGCAAAATCGGTCCACCTTTCAGTTAATTTACTACATGCAGAACGAAAGAGGCCGGGTTGCGCTGACGACAGGCGCAATCCGGCCTCTCCCGTTGGAGGAAGGAGAAGAGTTAATTTCAGTACCCTTAGGCGGGTCGAGAAAAGACTGTCGCTCCTGCTACCCCGGTAAAGAAAGTATGCATCAGATCAGGGGGAAATGCATCAGGGATGCCAGTAATCGTCGGAATCTTCTTCCTTTTCGTCACTGTCTCCGGCAATGCTGAAACGCAATATGCTGTGCAATGCGCCGGTGACCTCGCTGGCTGGCTGCCAGTAGTTTACGCGCTCTTCGCGTTCGTCGCGATTGGCAAGTGTCAAATTCGACATGTGTATACCTCACTTTTTTTGGTGCAGGGGCAGCAACCTATACCGGACCACCATGCCCCCAGATTCGAGGCGATCCTCTTTTACGATAAACATGTCAATGGCTTAGTATTCGATGCGCCTGGGCCGTGACTCGAACATCAGAATATAGCCGGTCTCCAGGATGGAGGAGATGTCGAAGCCAAACGAGCGCATCTTGAGACGAGTGCGCGAAAGGACGTTGCGCACCGGACGCATCTCCTGGTCCCAGATGCCTTCGAGCATGGCTTCCTGCAAACGTTCGCGGCAGCGGGCAACGGTCCGTTCATTGGTGTTGCCGTTGTAGAAGCTGGCAAACATGACTTCGTAGGGACAGTAGTAGGGGAATTGCTCCATCAGGGGCAGCAAGACGCGCATCTCTCCGTCGGTGAACTGCTGCTGCTGGACGAGCAGAGGCCGTCCTTCTGTGCAGGTGATGTGCGAGAGCGTGCCCAGGCTGCGATTGAGCGCCAGGGTCTCGCCAGCAGGAAGGGCATCCATGAGTGAGAAATGCATAATGTTTTCACTGTCCTGCTTGAGATACGGTGCAGATGTCTTTGGTTCACGTAGCGATAGCTTTTGCATAATCTTTCTCCTCAGTGGATGTCGATATCTCTCTCTAGCGATAATTGGCGAGCAAAGAGTCAAGCCCTATTCCTCCCAGAACAACCAGGAGAAATAGCACGACCAGCACAAGCCATGCATAAAGTTCGCGCCATCTCTTCGCTCCTGCGGCTGAGAGCGGTTCGAGCTTCTGTACCGCCAGTGCGAGCTGTCCGGTCACGCGCTCTCCATCGCTGGAGGCGCGCAGCAGGGTTGGTTGCTCTGTCTGCGAGGGGGGCAATAGAAGTGCTCCACTCGTCGGGCGCGCTGCCGAGCGATACTTTTGCATGCGATAAGGGCGCAATCTCTGCGAACCGCCTGGACCCGGCTCTACGTCCGGCCTCGTCTGCTGCAACGTGATATCCTCTTCATCCCCGCCTTCTCCCGCGTCGCTACCGTCCATAACGAGCTCTTCCACAGGTTCTACCAGGAATGATCTCAAGTCTCTTGCCTCCGCTTGTCTCATCTGACTCGCATTCCTTTCGTTTGTTCCCTTATCCTTGCTCCCCTCTTACCAGGAGAGGAGTTTGTTTACACTGCAATTATGCAGGTAAACCATGTACTTCTAAAACGGCATATGTTATCATTTCACTAATCATCCTTTATCATTTTGGTTTTGTATATATCCGATTGGGATTGTGGCGAACGGATGGGGACCAACGGGCTTATAAATCGCGCACCTACATCATGGGGGGCGGATATCCATCCGGTGGGTTCGATGCGCCGATGGGGTGCATTGGCGAACGATGTCCATTCGGTGGCCCCGACGCGGCGACGGTGCCCATTGGGTACGGCTACCCATTCGTGGCCCCAATGCACCGATCCGCCCCCATATGATATTGGTGACATGGACGCGCCGATGGTGTCCATTGGCGAACGATATAAATTTGATGGCCCAAACGCACCGACCCGCCACCCATGATGTAGGGGCGCGATTTATAAGCCCGGAGATGCTGATGGAAGATACATCGACGAATGTTCCTCGACCCAGGACGCACCTGGTGAATGCTCGTATTGCCCAGAACTGGTCGCAGCAAGAGGTCGCGGATCTCCTGGGCACGACGCATGTGAATGTGAGCAGGTGGGAGCGCGGCATCACACGGCCAGGACCCTATTTCCGCCGCAAGCTGAGTAAGCTCTTCGAACTAAGCGAAGAGGAGTTGGACCTGGGCGTCCAGGGAGCGGCAGAGAGCGTTGCGCCCCCTCCCGCGTCATCTCCTCCTTCCGGCGCGACCAGTTCCGCGCCTCCTATCCCTCCGCCTGCACCTGCTGTTGAGGCACTGTACGATCCCGTTATCCCGTTGCCGCCCTCCACGCAACTTATCGGGCGCGCCGACACGATAGATGCGGTCAGGCAGCGCCTCTTCGCGGGCGGCAGCGTGGCCCTGACCGCGCTCAACGGCCTGCCGGGCGTGGGCAAGACCTCGATGGCGATCGCCCTGGCCCACGACGCGGCGGTGCGCGCACACTTCAGGCATGGCATCCTGTGGGCTGGCCTGGGACCCGATCCGAACATCGATCAGCGCCTGATCCGCTGGGGCAACCTGCTGGGCATCTCGACGAGCGAGATAGAACGCCTGAAGGACTACGAGGCATGGGGTGTGGCCCTGCGCGGCGCGATCGGCACCCGCTCCATGCTGCTGGTGATCGACGACGCCTGGAACATCGACGACGCGCTGGCCTTCAAGGTCGGCGGTCCCAATTGCGCGCACCTCGTCACCACGCGCTATCCCACGATCGCCACGCAGGTCGCGGGCGATGGCGCGACGACGCTGAAAGAACTGAACGATGCTAATAGCATGGAACTGCTGCGCCTGCTCGCTCCCCAGGTGATCGGCAAGGAGGAGTCCCGCGCCCTCGATCTGGTACACGCCGTGGGCGGTCTGCCCCTGGCGCTGACGCTGATGGGTAACTATCTGCGCTTGCAGTCCCACAGCGGGCAGGCGCGCCGCATCCAGGCCGCGCTGCAGCTGCTGGCCGATGTGCAGGGCCGCCTGCAGATC
>JALYTQ010000108.1 GCA_030854195.1 Chloroflexota bacterium | reverse complement strand
CGCAAGGCCCATCCCTACTGAAGGGAGACGGTACCAACCTGGCATCCTCTTCATCGCAAGCTCTCAAGGTCAGTATAGATTGAAAACGCCTGTCACTACATCACAAGAAGGGTTGATTCCAACCTCCCTCTTTAGAGTGAGCAGGTGTGCGCACAGGAGTATGGAAGGGAAGAAATACGCGGCGAAGGTATTACCAGGCGCTGTCTATGCGAAAAGTGGTTTTCACTTTAGATCAGCGCCACGCGTCGCGCTTCCAGAGCGCGTGCGTGCTGCTGCTGCTCAGGATAGCGCCGGACGCCTGGATGCGTGTCACGTCGGCGGCGGTGCGGATAAAGCCGCCTGCGATAAAGGGGCCGCTGAGAACCTGCTCAAGCTTGCTGGCGACCTCGGGGAAGATGATGCCGGGCAGCACCTCTATGATGTCAGGCTGCGCGCGCGCAATGGTTTTGACACCGGCCTCCAGGGCCGCGTCGTCCAGGAGCAGGAGGCGTTGAATAGTTGTGAGTCCTTCGGCGCGACCTGCCGCGACCAGGTGCGAACGACTGGTGATAATGGCGTCCACGCCGATCTGGCGCAAAAATTGTATGCCAGGGCGGTCTTTTCCGATGCCACTCACCAGGTCGACATGCACTACTACGCCCTTACCACGTTGATGGGCCTGGGCGAGAAATGCTGTAAGCTGGAAGGCATCCCCCTTCAGTATAAATAGAAGGGCCGCGTCGGAAGCGAGCGCGACGGCCATATCGTCAGTCGATTTGAGCGCCGCCGCCACTGGATACATGCGGGCTAAACGTAGGAACTCTTGTTTAATCATAGTGTGATACCATTGTGACAACGAATGTAGAGTTACAAACTCAGCAACTGAGCGTCGACTCTTGACAAAAGGACGCAGGTAGAGTATCATCATTATATGCTAACTCCAAGCTCTTGTATAGTCAGAACAGGAACTGGAAACATAGGTGTTCACAAAGGTTCCACCTCGTTTAATTGAGTAGTTTGCACGAAGGAGTGAGAAGCTCAAATCTTTCTATTTGGTACATAAAAATTCAGTAAGGAAACAACTCCGTCTGTGCTAGGGACAGTGAAATGAAAAGTCCTGAGCCATCCCGAGGTGGCTTAGGGCTTTTTTGTATTCCCTTATAATAAAGCAAAGGGGCTGATTAATTGACGCAATCCTACAGGTCCGCGACGGGGCACGAGCTGCGCGATACAGTGATACCGGTGGTAGAGAACCGGGTGCAATTTGCCCAGGTGCTTGAGCACACGCGCTATCAGACGCTGCTGTTGCGACACTGCAACCTCTTCGATCTTGTCGGCCCGTTGGAGGCCGCGCATCGGCGTGGGTACGTTGTATACGTCAATGTCGACCAGATGGATGGCATCTACCCGGATGCCGCTGGCCTGCCCTATCTTGCCAGGCGCATGCACATCGCGGGTATTGTTTCTAATCACGCGAAGATCCTGTCTTTGGGAAAAAGTTTTGGTCTGGGGACGATGCAACGTATTTTCGCTGTAGATTCGACCGGGCTGGAGACCGCGCTGGAGTCGGTTGATAGTGCATATATCGACTTCCTTGATATTTCACCGGCGCTCGTTATCCCTGCCCTCCCTGTGGATCTGCTCAAGTCATTGCCTTTGCCCTTTATAGGATCTGGACTGGTCTCAACGACGCAGCATGTGGAAGCGATTCTGCGTGCGGGCGCTCAGGCGGTCACTGTCATGCGACAGGAACTCTGGTCGACATAAATCAGGTGGTACACTCTAGGCAAGAATGACCCTTTCTGTGTGGATTCCCGCACAGGTTTCTATAGATATGCATTTCTCTCTTTTCCAGACAGGCATTGGAGCCTGTTTTTACGCGGCACGTTGTCGTTTAGTAGCGGCGCAGCACGATGTCTGCGCCTAGCAGAAAGAGGGCTAACTATGGCTAAGTATGTGCTTGCTCTAGACCAGGGCACGACCAGTTCGCGCGCGATCATCTTCGATCACGAGGGAGCGATTGTCAGCGTGGTACAGCAAGAGTTTCCCCAGATCTATCCCGCGCCGGGCCTGGTCGAACACGATCCAGAGGCGATCTGGTCGAGCCAGTTGAGCGTGGCTCAAGAGGTGATGAAGAAGGTTGGAGCGTCAGCCACTGACATCGCGGCAATCGGTATTACCAACCAGCGCGAGACGGCGCTCGTCTGGGAGAAGGCGACCGGCAAACCCGTTTTCAATGCGATCGTCTGGCAGAGCCGCCTGACCGCTCCTATCTGTGAAGCATTGACGGCCAAGGGGTTTGACAAAGAGATTCGCGCGCGCACAGGTCTGGTGACGGACGCGTATTTCTCGGGCACGAAGGTCAAATGGATTCTTGATAACGTCCCCGGCGCGCGCGAGAAGGCTGATCGCGGCGAGCTGCTCTTCGGCACCGTGGATACCTTCCTGATGTGGCGTCTCTCCAAGGGCCGCGTCCATGTGACCGATTACACCAACGCGTCGCGCACCCTCATGTTCAATATCTACGAGGGCAAGTGGGACGATGTGATCCTCAACGAGCTGGGTGTGCCCCACTCGATGCTCCCCACCGTCCTGCCATCCAGTGGCGTCTTCGGCGAGACTGACGCGGAGTTCTTCGGCGCGCCCATCAAGCTGGCGGGCGTCGCTGGCGACCAGCAGGCCGCGACCTTCGGCCAGGTCTGCTACGAAGTTGGTATGGCGAAGAACACCTACGGCACTGGCTGCTTCATGCTGATCAACACTGGCACCAAGGGCGTACCTTCGAAGAATGGACTCCTCACGACCATCGCCTGGGGTCTGGGTGATCCCGCGAAGCCAGAGATCACCTATGCACTGGAAGGGAGTATCTTCGTAGCCGGCGCGGCAGTTCAGTGGCTGCGCGACAGTGTGCGGGCGATCAAGAACAGCGCCGATGTTGAGGAACTCGCCAGTGAGGTGCCCGATAACGGCGGCGTCTACCTGGTTCCGGCCTTCGTTGGCCTGGGCGCTCCCTACTGGGATGCCCGCGCGCGTGGTGCAATCCTGGGCCTCACACGCGGCTCGACCATCGCCCATATCGCGCGCGCAACATTGGAGTCGATGTGCTACCAGACACGCGACGTTCTGGAGGCCATGGTTGCTGACAGTGGAGCAGACCTTAAGACGCTGCGCGTCGATGGTGGAGCCGTCGCCAACAATCTGCTTATGCAGTTCCAGGCCGATATTCTTGGCGTTCCGGTGCAGCGTCCGAAGATCGCCGAGACCACCGCGCTTGGCGCTGCCTATCTCGCGGGCCTGGCCGTTGGCTTCTGGGACAGCGAACAGGAACTCGTCAAGTATTGGGCAGTCGATCGCACTTTCGAGCCGCAGATGAGTAAGGATCAGCGCGATTCCCTCTATGCCGGTTGGAAGCGCGCCGTCGAGCGTTCTATGAAATGGGAGCAGGCGTAGCTAGTACGCGGCAGGGATGTGGGTATCTGCATTCCTGCCTCTTGTCCCGAGTAGGCTGTTTTTCGTTGAAATCATTTGTTCTTTTCGATCCGTTGAGGGTTGGCGCTGAACCCTCAACAAAAGAGTATTCCGAGAGACAACGAGACATGAGTCTCTAGCTCGCGCTCAGTCTCTCGGATCAGAAGACAGAAATGGAGTAAGTATCTATGGAAAGTCGTGCTGTAAGAGCAACGCCCGCGCTCGCCGGTACACTGGGCGAGTGCATTGCCGAGTTTTTCGGTACCATGGTTCTGATCCTCTTTGGTGATGGCTGTGTGGCCGTCTTTGGACTGTTTACGAATCTGAATGGCCCGGTGCCTCCGAATGCTGCAACGCCCTTTGCGAACCAATGGATTGTGATCATCCTGGGGTGGGGTCTGGCTGTTATGCTCGGTATCTATGTTTCAGGCGCGATCAGTGGCGCTCACCTCAATCCTGCTGTCACGTTAGGCTTCGCCGTACGTGGTAAATGCGGCTGGAACAAGGTTCTTCCCTACTGGGCTGCGCAGGTCCTTGGCGCGTTCGTTGCCGCCTTCATCCTCTACTTCGTTTACAAGGGCGCGATTGATCACGCAATAGGTACGAATAATATTGCTGATCCCGTCCATGGCGTCGGCTACGTGTTCTACACCTATCCGAAGTCCTTTGTTGGCACGTTTGGAGCCTTTGGTGATGAGTTTATCGGCACCGCCCTTCTGGTTGGCCTGATCTTTGCCATCGTCGATGGGCGCAACCAGCCCGTCCAGGGAAACATAAACCCGCTGATCATTGGCCTCCTGATTGTTGCCATTGGCGCATCTTTTGGCACCAATACCGGATATGCTATCAATCCCGCCCGTGACTTCGGTCCTCGCCTGTGGATAGCGATCGTCAGTGGCGGGGCCAGCTTCTCTGTCAACAACTACTACTTCTGGATTCCTATCGTCGCGCCGCTCCTGGGTGGAGTCGTCGGAGCCTTCATCTATGACTTTACCGTTGCGAAAGTCTTGGTCGCGAGGGGCCTTACCCAGTCTGGCGATACCGAGACGAAGGGTGAGTCTGTACGTGAACCTGCTGTCTAGTATGCTTTAGCTTAGTAGCTCAACGCATGAAAGGACGAGAATACGAAGCGGTGAGAAGAGGCGTGTATACCTGCACAGCATTCTTGCATGCTTCGTATTTTCGCAAAGGCTATGCAAACATTATCATCGACTGCGCGCACGCAGAATCTCAGCGAACTGGAGAATGGACAGTTCGACGTTCTTGTCATCGGCGGCGGCGTCACTGGCGCTGGAGTTGCCCTTGACGCTGTTAGCCGTGGCTACAGGGTTGCTCTCGTCGAGAAAGCGGACTTCGCGAGTGGGACGAGCAGCAAATCAACCAAACTGGCACACGGCGGTATCCGCTATCTGCCCGAGTTGGATTTCGCCCTGGTACACGAAGCTCTGGTTGAGCGCGGCTTGATGCTGCAAAACGCGCCCTACCTGGTGCGTCCGGTAGGCTTTGTTCTGCCTATCTACGAGGGCGATCGCCATCCCGTCGGTATGCCCTTTACAACACCGGGCGGCGTCGGTCTAAACATAATGCTCGACATCGGCCTCTGGCTCTACGATCTCCTGGCGGGTAAACGCAATATTCATCGCCATCGCCACCTGAGCCGGGAAAAGGTCTTGCAGCTCGCTCCTAAGCTTGTGCCGGAGGGGCTGAAAGAGGGTTTCGTCTACTACGATGGGCAGACCGATGATGCCCGTTTCACCATGGCGCTTATCCGTACCGCGGCGCAGTACGGGGCAACGATCACCAATTACAGTGAGGTTACATCTTTCCTGACGGATGAGGATGGGAAGGTCCATGGCGCTCACGTCCATGATCGCCTGGGCGACCGCGATGTGACGATTCATGCGCGCCATATCGTCAATGCCACCGGCGTTTATACCGAGCAGATCGATTCGCTGACCGGCACCGAGTCGCAGATCCAGATCGAGCCGAGCAAGGGCGTACATCTGGTGCTGAGGCGCGAGGATATCAATATCGGCGACTCGGCGATTGTGCTACCGGAGACGGAGGACAAACGTATCCTCTTCATCGTGCCCTGGAAGTCCCGCGTGATCTTCGGCACCACCGACACCGGTTCCGGCGATCTCGATCATCCGCTGGTGACAAAGGCGGATATCACCTACCTGTTGAAGTATCTTAATCGCTATCTGAACGTCAATCTGGGCGAGGACGACATAATTAGCTCCTATGCAGGCTATCGTCCTCTCGTGAAGCCGCGTAACAAGAACAGTTCGACCGCCAAGCTTTCGCGCACGCACGCCGTGATCGAGAGCACCTCGGGACTGGTCTCCATTACGGGCGGCAAGTTGACGACCTACCGGCGTATGGCACAGGATACCGTCGATGTGCTGAGCAAGCGCGATAAGACGAAGCCTGTGCATCCAACCCAGTCTCTTCCCCTGCTGGGTAGCGCGGGCTGGCAGGTCGCACGGCGCGAGTTGGAGAAGAAGGGCGCGACGCTGGGGCTTTCTCCTGCGATTATCGAGCACCTGGGGTACTGTTATGGTACCTCCGCTCTTGTGCTATTGGAGATGATCGAGGAAGACGCGTCGCTGAAAGATCAGCTCATCGCTGATCTCCCCTTCATCAAGGCGGAAGTGCTCTACGCCTGTCGCTACGAAATGGCGATGACGCCGTCTGATGTCCTGTCGCACCGCACCTCGATTATCCTTGAGGACAAGCGTCGTGGTCTGGATGTCCTCGACGAGGTTGCCTCGATGATGGCCGCAGAGCTCAACTGGTCGGCATCTCAGCAGCAGTCTCTGATGCAGTCGTATCGTAGTGTTGTAGAGGATCAGATGGCTGCCGAGCAAGTCGGCGCGCAGGCCCCCTACATGCGTTAAGCTCTTTTTCAGTAGGGATGGGCCTTGTGTCCATCCGGTCCAGCGAGCGCGAATCGGCCCAACGAGCCGGATGGACGCAAGGCCCATCCCTACTAAAGATTCCTTTCACAGAGTGTCCTGGAGACGTTAGAGTAGGAGTGTATCCTACCAGCAATAACTGTACGAAAGGTAAAAATATGAAGAAGTTAATTAACAAACCAGAAGATGTCGTGAAAGAGTCCCTCGCCGGTATGCTGGCCGCGCATTCAGACCTGATCCGCGTCGATATCGAGCAGCAGATAATCGTGCGCAAAGACGCGCCGGTGCGCGGAAAAGTGGGCGTGATCTCCGGCGGAGGCAGCGGCCACGAGCCGATGCATGGTGGCTACGTCGGCTTCGGTATGCTTGATGCCGCCTGTCCCGGTGCTGTATTTACCTCGCCCGTTCCCGATCAGATGCTGGCCGCGACGCGTGCCGTCGATGGTGGTGCAGGTGTGCTGCATATCGTCAAGAACTATACGGGCGACGTGTTGAACTTCGAGATGGCGGCGGAACTGGCAGCCGCCGACAACATCGAGGTCGAGAGCGTCGTGACCAATGACGACGTGGCCGTGCAGGATAGCCTGTATACGGCGGGACGGCGTGGCGTGGGCGTGACGGTGCTGCTCGAAAAGATCGTCGGTGGCCTGGCCCAGTCCAATGCGCCGCTTAGCGCGGTAGCGGCCCTGGCGCGCAAAGTAAACGAGCAGGGGCGCAGCATGGGTATGGCGCTCACCTCTGGAACCGTTCCGGCGGCGGGCAAGCCCAATTTCGATCTGGCCGATGATGAGATGGAGATCGGCATCGGCATTCACGGCGAGCCGGGCCGCCGCCGCGTGAAGCTGGCATCCGCCGCCGACATCACCGAGATGCTCACAACGCCCGTCGTCGAAGACCTGGGCCTGAAGTCTGGCGAGCAGGTGCTGGCGATGGTCAACGGGATGGGCGGGACGCCGCTGATCGAGCTGTATATCGTCTTCGACGCCCTGAACCGCATCCTGGGCGGCAAGAATATCACCATTGCCCGCTCGCTAGTCGGAAACTATATCACCTCTCTGGACATGGCGGGTGCGTCTATTACGCTTGTCCGCCTCGACGACGAGATGATAAAATATTGGGATGCGCCTGTACATACGCCCGCGTTGCGCTGGGGCATGTAGTGCCTGTAGTGTTCTGTCACCACGCATAGAACCCGTTGTGGGGTATGGCTCTTTCAACGGTGATAATATCCGTTGTGGGGTAGGGACCACGTTTACGGCGTCCGCGATTTATCGATTTCCTCTACGTTACATCAGATGCAACGTGGAGGAAATCGATAAATCACGGACGCGCTGATGCTGGTCCCTACGCCGGTTGCCTGGTGAAAAGAAAGGGACTACATGATGGTTGACAGAGCGTTACGGGGTAAGCTTTGACCGATCGAAAGAATAGGAATGTTTTTATGACAAATGAGGATATTCTGCACTGGCTGGAGCGTGTAGCGGAGGTGCTGCACGAGAACGCCGCTTATCTCACGCAGCTTGACTCTCCCATTGGTGACGCCGATCACGGTGTCAACATGGATCGTGGTTTTCAGGCGGTGCGCGCTAAATTTCCGGCGATGGCGGCGATGGACGCCTCGGCACAGTTGAAGACGGTGGGTTCGACCCTGGTATCAACCGTCGGGGGTGCCAGCGGTCCCTTGTATGGCACCGCCTTTCTGCGCGCGAGCGCGGCGGTCGCCAACAAGCAAGAACTGGGCTCCGCCGATATTGTGGCGCTGCTGGAGGCATTTCTGGGTGGCATCGTTGCCCGTGGCAAGGCGCACACGGGCGAAAAGACGATGGTTGATGCCCTGACTCCGGCCCTCGAAGCGGCCAAACAGGCGCTCAACGAGGGAGCGTCCGTAGCGGATGTGACCGCGCGCGCCAGTGCCGCTGCTGAGGAGGGTATGAAGGCGACGATTCCTATCCTCGCTACAAAGGGACGCGCCAGCTATCTGGGTGAGCGCAGCGTCGGATATCAGGACCCAGGCGCGACTTCCAGCTGGTTCATCCTGCGCAGCCTTGCCGAGGTTGCCGCCAATGCAAACTAATCAGGCATCTTGTTCTCGTAATAGAGAGGAAACCTTTCATGACTGTTGGTCTGGTCATTGTTTCTCATAGCGCCCGTCTGGCTGAGGGAGTGGTAGAGCTTGCTGGACAGATGACACAGGGGAAGACTCCTCTCGCGGCGGCTGGCGGCGCTGGCGCAAATACGCTGGGAACCTCTGCCGATAGAATCCTCGCGGCCATTGAGTCGGTGGATGGACCGGATGGAGTGCTGGTGCTGCTCGACCTGGGAAGCGCCATTCTCTCCGCTGAGATGACGCTGGAGATGTTGACCGATGAACAGCGCGCCCGTACAGTGCTGAGCTACGCACCGCTCGTCGAAGGGGCGGTGGCTGCGGCGCTCGAAGCTTCTCTCGATCACCCCCTCGCCGCTGTGCAGCGTGCGGCGGAAGGGACGGCCCGCGTGGAGCAACTGCGCAAGCTTAAACCTATCAGCCAGGAGGAACAGACAGAACCAGCTCCCCCCGAACAGTTATCTCCTCCTGCAACAGCCGAGCGTGAAGCACAGCTGACGCTAACCAATTCAGCCGGTCTGCACGCTCGTCCTGCCGGGCTGTTCGTCCAGACGGCGGGCCGTTTTCAGGCGCAGGTACAGGTGCTGGCAAGGGGACGGCAGGCGGATGCCATCAGCATCATGGGCGTGCTATCCCTGGGTGCGCGTCAGGGCGATACCATTACGCTACGCGCCAGTGGCGAGCAGGCCGACGCGGCTATAGCCGCCCTCAGCGAACTGGTGCGCGCGAATTTTTATGAAGCAACGCGGCGACCCTCCTCTCCCGCGCCTGCTAAAGAGCCGTCGCCCGCACCTTCTACTGAGCACGGAACGTGGCGCGGCGTCACCACCTCAAAGGGCGTCGCCATCGGTCCGGCCCTGCTGTATGTCTCCGGCAGCCTCGTTCTCACTACTATCCAGCAACGCACTATCTCTGAGCAACAGGTGGCCGACGAGCAGGCGCTGCTCCGCGAGGCGCTGAACACTACGGAGCAGGAACTGGCGGCGCTCTCGCGACAGGTGCAGCAGGATGTCGGGCAGGCGGAGTCCGCTATTTTCGATGCCCAGGCGCTCATGGTGCGCGATCCAGCCTTGCAGAACGCCGCGCTTCAACTGATACAGGAGCAGCACCTCGATGCTGCCAGCGCCCTGGCCCGCGTGGGAGAACAGCAGGCGACGCTATTGGAGCAATTGGACAACGAGCTCTTAGCCGCGCGCGCTACGGATGTGCGCGATGTCGTCAGCCGCATGATCCGCTCGCTGCGCGGCCAGCAGGTGCAGGATCTCAGCGCGCTGCGCCAGCCCGTTATCCTGCTCGCCCACGACCTTACGCCTTCGGATACCGTGCAGCTGCGACCCGAACTCGTGCTGGGCATCTGTACAACGCGTGGCGGACCTACTGCGCATGCCGCCATCTTAGCGCGGGCGCTCGGCATTCCCGCGCTCGCCGGTTTGGGTGAGGACGCGCTCGCCGCTATCCACGATGGCGACGAACTGGGCCTGGACGCGGACCAGGGCGTGCTCTATTATCTCCCACCGCCAGAGGTGCGCGCCGAACTGGGACAGCGCCTTGCAGAGCAGCAGCAGCAACTCGCCGCTAACAAGCGTGCCGCCAGCGAGGCGCGCGCGCCAGTAATCATCAACGATCGTCGCATCCACCTGCTGGCAAATGTAGCCAACGAGGCGGAGGCGGAGGCCGCTCGCCAGTGGGGAGCCGAGGGAATTGGCCTGCTGCGTACCGAATTTCTCTTTGCCTCCGCCGCGACCCTGCCGGATGAGGAAGAGCAGCGGCAGCGCTACGTCCGCGTCTTTCGCGCCTTTAAGGGGAATGCCGCGCAGTCTGGACCGATCGTCGTGCGCACGTTGGACGCGGGTGCCGATAAACCGCTCCCGGCGCTGGCGAGCGTGCTTGGTGCAGGGGAAGAGGCCAATCCCGCTCTGGGCCTGCGCGGGATACGTATTCACCTGGCGCACCAGGAACTGCTGACGCAGCAACTGGCGGCCCTGTTGCGCGCCGCCGCCGAGACTGACGTGCAGCTCCACATTATGTTCCCTATGCTTGCTACCGTTGAGGAGCTGCGCGCAGCAAAGGCGATATTTGAGCGCGTCTATGCAGATCTGCGGCAACGGGGGATCGCGGTCCCGGCTCACGTTCCGCTTGGCATCATGGTTGAGGTACCGTCAGCTGTGGTTATGGCGGAGGAGTTGGCGCAGGAGGCCGACTTCTTCAGCATCGGGGCCAACGACCTGCTGCAATACACCGTCGCCTCTGATCGCACAAATCCCGCTGTCTCTTACCTCTACAATCCCATGCAGCCTGCCGTCCTGCGCCTGATTCAGCAGGTCGCAGAGGCCGGACGGCGCGCCGGAAAACCCGTCGCCGTGTGTGGAGAGATCGCTAGCGATGCGCGCATAGCTCCCGTGCTGGTAGGACTGGGGGTAGACGAACTGAGTATGACGCCCACCGCCATACCCTCCGTAAGGACCGCCCTTACCTCTGCATCCGCGCAGAGGCTGCTGCGTGTCGCCGACGATCTCCGTGGCCTGAAGACAGTCGCTGAAGTGGAGCAGGCGTTTAAGGATCTGGCACCCTCCTGACGAATGATACCGAACAAGAAAGAGGCCGTGAACGCTGTTTGTTCGCGGCCTCTTCTCTTCTCACTTCCCTGGAGCAAAGGCAAGCTTAAACGGGGATCAGCTCATGCGGATTTAGCACGAACTTTTTGGCCGTGCCCTTGTCGAAGTCGACGTAACCCTGGGGCGCGTCTTCAAGCTTGATGACCGTAGCGTTGACGGCTTTGGCAATCTGAATCTTATCGTTCAGAATCGCCATCATCAACTGGCGGTGATAGCGCATAACCGGCGTCTGACCGGTTGTGAAGGAGAGCGATTTCGCCCAGCCCGTGCCGATTCGTATCCCCAGTTGACCAATCTTAGCATGTTCGTCGATGCCGCCCGGATCGCCAGTCACGTACAGGCCGGGGATGCCGATGCGTCCAGCGACGCGTGTGACCTCCATAACGCTGTTGAGGACCGTCGCGGGTGCCTCAGCAGCGCCCACGCCGTGTCCGCGCGCCTCGAAGCCAACGCAGTCAACGGCGGCATCCACCTCTGGCTCACCGAGGATCTGCTCAAGCATCTCGGGTAGGGTGGCGTCCTGCGTGAGGTCCACGGTCTCGCAGCCGAAGCTACGCGCCTGCGCCAACCGCTCTTTGTTCATATCGCCGACGATGACCACAGCCGCGCCCAGCAGTTGCGCTGAAGCCGCGCAGGCCAATCCGACCGGTCCGGCTCCGGCGACATACACCGTCGAGCCTGTCGTCACGCCAGCCATGAACGCGCCGTGATAGCCGGTGGGGAAGATATCTGAAAGCATGGTCAGATCCTTGATCTTCGCCATCGCCTGGTCCTTGTCTGGAAATTTCAGCAGGTTCCAGTCCGCGTAGGGCACCATCACATAATCGGCCTGTCCACCTACCCAGCCGCCCATGTCGACGTAGCCATACGCGGCCCCCGGTCGCGCTGGATTGACATTGAGACAGACGCCGGTATTGCCTGCTTTACACATACGGCAACGCCCACACGCGATATTGAAGGGGACGGAGACTAGATCGCCGACTTTAATAAACTCGACATCGCGGCCTGCCTCGATCACTTCGCCGGTGATCTCGTGGCCCAGCGTCTGGCCTTTGGGCGCAGTCGTTCTGCCTCGCACCATATGCTGATCGCTGCCACAGATATTGGTTGCCACGATTTTGAGAATGACACCGTGGTCGCATTTGCGGTTCTGCTCCGGCAGTTCGAGCTTAGGATATTCAATTGTTTCGACTTTGACCTTCCCTGGTTCTAGATAAACTACACATCTGTTGCCTGCCATCCTGTGTTCTCCTTCATTGGTAGTAAACATTGATGGGTGAGCGAGTACGCAGCAATGGGACTCGCCTGAGACGGGACTACAGTGACGCTCTACAGCACAGTCGTGTGCATACAGAAGAGGAACTTTTTTTCTTTACGTACAGTCAGGGATATGGGAAGTAGTCGGTGCGGGAGCACAGCATAAGTGGCTGCTGACAATAGTCTCGCAGTCTCAAATAGTGCACCATACAAAAGTACCATGCAGTTGGGCCATTGTCAATAAGCTGCCGCTAAAACGAATGGGAAATAAGTTCATCCTGAAACTGAAGTTCCCTGCTGGACCGTTTAATAAAGAGCGATATTGTTTTCAAGGCGCGGGAGGAGTTGCGGTATGTCGAACGATAAAGAACACCTTTCTATACATAAACCTGAAGCGATGAAATTGATCCTGATCGTCGAGGACGATGCATCTATCGGGGAGATGCTTGTGCGCGCGATCTCGGAAGAGACACCGCACCAGGCTCTGCTCGTGCCCGATAGCATGCATGTGCTGGAGATTATCAAGGAGTACCGGCCTGATCTGATTATCCTGGACTACCATCTGCCCAGGATGAACGGACTTGAGCTCTACGATCGGCTGCAAGCAATGGAGGGCTTCGAGAATATTCCGACCATCCTCACGACCGCCGGAGTCATGCAGTATGACTTCCAGTCGCGCCACCTGATCGGCATGAGCAAGCCCGTCGATCTCAATAAGCTGCTGGACCTGATCGAAGAGTTATTGGCGCGCTAACAAAGCAGATGATGAGCCATCCCAATTGCTACCATTGGGATGGCTCATCATCGATCTCGCGATAGGTCTAGAGCTTAAAGGAGCGTCCAGTAGTCCGCAGCGGCCTCCGCGTTATATGCCACATCGGGAGAAGCCGCAACAGGCCTCTCCGCCTCTGTATAGTATAGCTCCGGCTGATCGAACATCGCTTCATGCTTGTGAGATGATGGTTGTATCAGAGGTTGCTCTTCATGGTTCGTCCCATTGCTCGCTTCCTGTTGCTGCTGATTCGTATTCGCGATAGAGAGACCAGCAACCGAGGGAAGAACCCCACTAGACATAATCTCATAATATTCAGTGAGCCGAATGGCAATCAACTTGCCGGGCTGATCGATCATATGATATTTAAGCGCGTCCTGCCAGAGTGCGTCTAACGCGAATGAATCCTTCAATAAGGCAACAGTAAAATACAGGTACCTCTCTACGTCTTGTGACATTATGCTCCTCTCCCCTATGGTTAGCAATTACGACAATGCTCGCGCGCCATTCGCCTGAATCTTGCGTATGAGCAGGTTGCCCGCCAGGTTGCAATAGCCGATGCCATTGGCGTGGATAGGATCATCCGGGCGAGACAGGTGAGGAATACGCTTCTTCAGGAAGTTATGGAAGTAGTAGACGCCGCCGCCGATATTCAGGACGGGCCTGAAGCTGGCGGCCACCGCGTCGCGATCGCTCTGCCGCCACGACGAGGCGACGAAGGAAACGATCTCGCTGCCAATCTGTGTAATGGCCTCTTTTGCCAGGCGCTCAAGCTCGTGTGAGCTGATCGTCTTGCCGTAGACGGAGACATCGGGATAGCTGGTCTCGCCGTGTGACGCATAGGCGAACATGATCTCACGCGCCTCCAGCAGAGAGAGCGAGCGGTCGTACTTGCTTTCAAAGGTGTCCATCAGCATCTGTGTCGCCGACTCAACGCCCAGCGGCTTGCCCTTGCAGTACTCGGTGACGGGCACCTGTCCGCGCGCTACGTACAGATCGGTTGTGCGTCCACCGATGTCGATAACGGCGCTCTCGGTCATCTTGCTCGTCAGCTTTTCGCCGTAGGCGATCAGCGCGCCCGCGCCTTCCATCACCACCGTCGCGATCTCAACGGTCACGCGCCTGAGCGTCTTGCCGTTGTCGATGCTGAAGATATGCGTGCCGTCCAGCGCGACTTTGATGCTATTGCGCAGTGCCAGGTTCTTGATATACGTCTCGGCGGGCAGGCCGGTCACGACGTAGAGACCGAACTCTGTATCAGGAATAAGCGAGGCGGCAATCGTGAGCAGGCCACGCAGGCTGTAGCGGCTCGCGTAGCGCTGGATGTCGCCGCGTCCATGATACACGTCGACAGATTGCTGCAAGGCCAGTTCGCCCACCGCGTAGCTGAGGGCGTCGCCATAAAACTGGATCACATGTGTATTCGTCTGCTCCACGTTGATGCCCAGATTCTGCATCGCGCTGGTATCTGCCTTCGCGAATGCAGTAGGGACGCTGAGCGTCAGTGTTTTCCCATTAATGACTGTGACGCCGCCCATTTCCGCATTCCCAAAATCATGCCCGTACGGATACCATTTCATTGAGAAGATTCCTTCCTGATTTATGCTCAAAATAAATGTAATAACCTATTTGTGACCATTGTCATTTCTATAAACGGTTCGACTCCCTACTTGTATCGTACACCTTCGCCAATCTAGCCTGAATCTCCTACGCAGGAGCAAGCGGGGTGTGAAGAC
>JALYTQ010000107.1 GCA_030854195.1 Chloroflexota bacterium | reverse complement strand
GCCCATCCCTACTGAAGAGTTTACGAGTTTTCAATATATTTATGTCTATAAATAGTACTTTTCGCCTGAAAAGAGGGGTGTATATAGACAATTATCATATTTACAAGTACTGTATACTGTGAGTATAGATATGTTGATGTGTGGATTGGAGGAAATCGCCCCTATGAAAAACAGACCACTTGAGCCATCACCGACAAGCAAGAGTCGCCAGGTAGTATCGCAGCCGCTGCCCGCGCAGAAGGCCAGGTGGGTCTTCCCTCTTGTGCGTTTGCAGCCTTTAGAGCCGCCGGAAGCTCCCAATGAATCATTGCCTGCGCCCATTACGCCGCCGTACTCCACGTTGCAAGTGGATATACAAAGTGTGCAGACGCGCCGATTGCCGGACGTGCGTGCTCCCAACACGCTAAATCAGCCGCCGCCAGTGTATCTGTTGCATACGAAACCAACGTCTACTAAATTACAGGAAAGAGCGAAGTATGCCCACATTCCCGCTGTGTATAGAGACAAGGAGATAGGGGCAGCCGAGGCTCTGCTGGGATGCGCCATACTGCTATTGATCGCGATCTTTGTCATGGTAGTACTCTATTATGTGGCGTCTTATTAGGAGTTCTTCGGAACTCCCTGGAGGTTGCGCCGCATAGGTTTACCCTGATACAATAGGAAACAATCGCTCGGCTTAGCTGGCGCGCGCCGTCGATGGGTTTGTGGTGGGGGCATAAGAGGAAGGCGATGGAGGTCTGAGTCGTATTGAGCTCTATAAAAAGCTACTTGAAGCGACTGATCGGTAATAGCTACACCTTGCTCTGTATCGTTCAGCTCTATATCGCTGTAGGCGGACGCTTCTGCTCCTGGCGCGCGCGACTCTGGCTTCAGCAAATTCACCTGGTAGAGAGTATACAGATACCTATGAAACAAACGCTGCTCTTTGTCCGTCATGGACAAACAACATGGAATGTCGAACATCGCCTGCCTGGACAACTGCCCGGCGTCGCTCTCAGCGATATCGGGCGGCAACAGGCGGCCCGTCTTACCGAATCCCTGGCTATCCTTCCGCTCAGTGCGATTATCAGCAGCCCGTTGGAGCGCGCGAGCGATACCGCCGAGATTATTGCCAAGGGGCGCGGGCTGGATGTGCAGTTCGAGCCTGACCTGATGGATACCGACGTGGGACGCTGGTCCGGCCAGATTATAGAAGAATTGACGAAAAACGATCCGGCGTGGAAAGAATATGTCAGAGATCCAACCGTCGCGCCGGAGGGCATCGAGACGTTTCCCCAGGTGCAGCAGCGTGTTGTGGCCGCCGTCGAACGTTGGCGCGTGCGGGAGAATATCGGTGCCTACCCGGTCTTCGTCGCGCACGCGGACGTGGTGAAGCTGCTTATCGCCCATTATACCGGCCTGGAAGCGAAGCGTGCAGGTTCAATATCTATCGATAATGCTTCCGTAAGCCTCGTTGAAATAGATGATGAGCATCAAGATCAGCGTGTTGTCTCGATAGGCTGGAGTCCTCATCCCACCTGGCTGAAGCCACCCGAGAAGAAAAAGAGCGAGGAGCCAGCGCATGAAGTGGGCGAGCAGAAGACGTAGATACTTGTATGTTCATAGCGTTTTGTGAAGTCTGATCACACCTGAAGGGGAAGTTCAGCATGTTTGATCCGCGTGATCCTTATGATCGCTATTATTGGCATTATGATTCGCGACGCCCGCTCTCGATGGCACAGATCATCGCGCTTGGCAGCGTCGATGCTGAAACCGCTGGCCTCATCTGGCTGCTGCTCGAACAGGGGGCTTCGCTGACCGTTGCGGGACCAACCGACCCGCAGCCAGGTGTGGGCAAAACGACGACGCTCAATGCCCTACTCCAGTTCCTGCCCGAGGGGACTGCTCTGGCTTACATGTCTGGTATGTATGAAACTTTTGCGTTTACGCGCCTTCCCGATATCGATCCCGTCCACACATACGCGCTCTGCAATGAGGTGAGCGACCATCTCCCCATCTATATGTGGGGGCGTATAGCGCGCCGCTATCTGACATTGCCCGCTCAGGGCTATCAT
Organism: Chloroflexota bacterium; assembly: GCA_030854195.1. GTDB lineage: Bacteria > Chloroflexota > Ktedonobacteria > Ktedonobacterales > Ktedonobacteraceae > JACDAE01. The sequence goes on along the minus strand of JALYTQ010000107.1, from coordinate 12,843 downwards.
ATTGCGACCAGCGTCCACGCCGATACGATCAAGGATGTGCTGCATATGTACCAGCGCGACCTGCGCCTGCGTCCCGATGAAGTACGGCGTCTGGGACTCGTTGTCAATATCGGCCTGGTCGGACGCCTCTATCCGCCGCGCCGCCGCTGGTTCACGACGCACTTTCTCCAACCCTCTCCCGATCCCAAACGACCGGACGCCGTTGAGCCAGTCCCGCTCTCCCTGTGGAACGAGTTCGACGATACCTTCGAGCACGCAGACCAATCTATTCTTGATGAGCTAGCAAGCTGGATCGGTATGTCCCCCGGCGATTTCACTACCGCTCTAGCGCAGCGTATCGCTTGCTTGCAAGAGATCGCGCAGGGATCGGGCATCGATGTCAATGAGATGCAGGAGGCTGTTAGCGATCTGCGGCGGCGCAGCAAGTGATGTGGAAATAGGATGCAGCATCTTTGTGTTGTAGTTGCTAGATGATAAAGAAGGAAGGAGGTCTCTACGATGTTTGAAGGTAAGCAATGCCCTGGCGAAGGGCGCTGGCCGCGCATCTGCAACTAGTATCGTTCTTACACAATAAGGGAGTCAATCTGACATGTCGCATTCTATCGCCATGCTCAGCGTCCATACGTCGCCGTTAGACAGTCCGGGACGTACCAGGGACGCGGGAGGCATGAACGTTTATATACGCGAGCTAGCGAAAGCGCTTTCTCATCAGCATACTACTATCGACATTTTTACCCGCTGGACGGATGAAGCCACACCCCAGATCGTCCAACTGGGCCGCAATGTACGCGTCATACATATCGAGGCCGGACCCATTGCGCCCGTTCACAAAGACGATCTCGCTCAGTATCTTCCCCTCTTTGCGCGTCACGTAGAGGCGTTCGCTCGCCATACCTCCTATGACGTGGTGCATAGCCACTACTGGCTCTCCGGCGTTGTCGGAGAACAACTGGCGCGGCTATGGGATGTGCCTCACGTTACGATGTTCCACACGCTTGCACGCCTGAAGATGCTCGCCCATCCCGATGCCTCGGAGCCCGCGCAGCGCCTGGAGATGGAGCAGCGGCTCATCCAGCAGGTGGACCGTATTATCGCGGCGACTGCGGACGAGCGCGCGCAGATAATACGTTTCTGTGGTGCCGCTTCCAACCGCGTCGAAGTTATCCCGTGCGGCGTCGATCTCAAGCTCTTTGTTCCCCATGCCCGCCAACAGATGCGCGAGCAGCTCGGTCTGCCCTTGCACGCGCCTGTCTTGCTCTTTGCCGGGCGGCTCGATCCATTCAAAGGTCCAGATTTACTGTTGCGCGCCGCCGCTTTGATGAAGAAGCAGGCCCAGCTTCTTATTGTCGGTGGCAACCGTAGCGATGATAAAGATGTGCATCAGCTACGAATGCTGGCAGAGGAACTGCATATCGAGCAGCGCGTGCGCTTTCTAGGGGCGCGACCACAGCAGGAACTTCCGGTTCTGTATAGCGCAGCCGATGTGACGGTGATGCCGTCCTATCACGAGAGCTTTGGCCTGGTCGCAGTTGAGTCGCTAGCCTGTGGTACGCCCGTTGTCGCGACGCGTGCCGGAGGGCTGACGAGCGTTGTACGCCACAATGAAACCGGCTTCCTCGTGCCCCGTTGCCCTGGTTTCTTCGCTGAACGTCTGGATACGCTCTTGAGCGATGCCGATCTCTATGCAAAGATGAGCGCCGCCGCCCGTCCATCCGTGCTCCAGTTCAGCTGGACAAGCATCGCGGAGCAGGTCTCTACCGTCTACGATGAGCTTGTCGCCGAGGCCCGCTGCCTGGTCGCGCAATAGGCGTGGCATTCCATTTTTTGAAAGGGATTGCTCAAATACTCCTCACATGGAGCATTTGAACAATCCCGTTGGATCAGGCTGAGAGCTGGCTCTGCAAGATATTGCTGAAGTTCGGCGAACCCCACCCTGTCGCGTAGTCCCAGCCGCGTGTGGCTGGATAGAACAGGTTGTTCCCAGTCGTGATGTCGGTGTAGGGATGGGCGCTTTGCTGATGGTTTGCCAGCGTATAGAACCCAGGCACACCTCCGAAGGATGCTTTGCCGTGCGTTTGTAGACCCTGGTCTAGCAGGATCGCTCCGGCGGACCAGATGGGTGCTGCCGCGCTCGTACCGCCCGCCTGCAACCAGGAACCTTGATAATAGATGGCAATGTTGGGATAGGCCGCTGCCGCTACGTCTGGCACCTGGCGTAGTCCGTTGGGAGCCGAGACCGGCGTGAGCCCGGTGGTCAGGACTACCGAGCCCGAACCGTCGTAGCTAGTCGTTGTGCCGGGTCCAACCTGCCACGCGGGACGGTGGAAGCTTGCATTCTGACTTACACCGCCGCCGGAGCCCCATTCGTTCTGACAAACGGGCGAACCATCGTCCTGGCCCCACGCTGTCTCGCTCACATTGTTGCCGTTGACCTGGAGATGCGTTCCACCCACGGCGATAGCATAGGGCGCGCTGGCAGGAAACGACACCATAGCGATATTGTGTACGCGCTGAGCATAGGCCCCACAATCTCCGCTACTGATGAAGACTGATATCCCCTCGGCGGCGAGCGTGCGCAATCCGCGATTAACCGCGCTTTGCTCGCTTACACTGAACTGATCCTCGCCTGTACCATAGCTCATGCTTAGAACCTGGATGCGATGATCGGTCGCAACACGATTGAGCAGATCGACCAGCTCCTGCGCGAACGGAGTTCCGCCCGCCTGATAGACAAGGATCTGTGCTTTTGGTGCCAGGCCCGCGATCAGCTCAATATCCATCGCCGCCTCGCCCTCGCCCGAGCCCGCCTTCACCGGACCATCGACCTGGATATTCTGGATAGAAGGGGTAGCAATGCCCGCGCAGGCCGCGTAGCTGGCGATATCCGCCGGATCATACGGCTCATCGAACTCCGCTACGCCGACCGTCATGCCCTGGCCCTGTAGATTCTGCTGATACAGGCGGTTCATCTGATAGGCATAGGCCAGCTTGTCGCGCGTCAGTGACTGCTTCGCGCCATACTTGCTGCAACTGCTGGCCGCCGCGTCCTGTGTATTCTGTGTATTCTGAAGAGCATTAATAGGAGGCTTAATTTCCGGCAAGGCGAAGTTATCCAATCCAACAATCGAATGGATCAGGGGCGCAATCGTGCTTGGCAATACGGGCGCGCCATTCTGCATAAAGATTTCGCGATTGAGGATGCTATAGCTTTGCAACTGGATGTGCAGCGAGCGTTCAATCGTAGACACACTGCCGCGTACTGTAATCGCGGAGCGCAGGGCGTCGACCGAAACGATGGTATAATTATTTTGCCCAAGCCATTTTTGTACCTGCTGCAACTGCGTATCGTTGAGCGCGTAGTGCTGCACGATCTGCTGCGGCGTGAGAAACTGGTGAAATGTTGGGGAGCCAGGTTGATAGATCTGGGCCAGGTCCTGCTCCATCAGCGTATCATTATAGCTGAGATTAAACGTAAGTGTTTTGATCTCGTTACCGCTCAGGTTTTGTCCTGGCACTGCTTTTGTTGTACCGGGCGGTTGGTTGGCGATGGGATTAGTGCGTGCAACCTTTGTAGGGACGCCCGCTATAGTCGGTGTCGCGCCTGCACTGCTGTTGACGCTGGCAGATTGCGAGCAGGCGCTCATCAGCAAACCTGTCATAAGGAGCGTGCAAAAGACATACACGAGAGAGCGCTTTGAATATTGCTGAATTGGCTTCACGACGACCTCCAATAGAATGGAAAGATTTTTATTTTTGATACGTGATTTCGAAACTCTTCAAGAGCATTGTACAGTATAGCGAGCTAGAAAACAGTGAGCAAGGTCATAGTGCGGGCGTGGGTAAATCACAATCAGTTAACAGGTGGAGCACAGCCGCTATGAAGACGAGATTGCCCGTGCAAAGGGTGGACTTTCACCTATCTCTATGGTATAATCAACTCCAACAGTAGGAGACAGTGACGACACAGATAGCGAAGCCTGTACCAAAGATGAGGTACGTATGTACTTGATCAACAGGCGTTTACACCTGGTTACAGCCGGGTGGGGATAGAAGAGCTTATGCAGTTAGTCTCATTGACATCGGGAGTCAAAACATCGCTGATGACAGTGGCGGCTAACACTGACGTTCGAAACATGCACTAGGGTAGGTACGCCCTGGTGTTTTTTATTTCCGTTTATTAGTTCCGGGCTCATCGATTCTTCTTCACTCTCTGAGCCATTACTCGACGAATCGCATCAAGGTAGCGAGTAGTATTTGTAGGAACGAAAGGAGGAACAAGCGTCTCTCACCCGATATTGGCGCGCCCTCAGCTCCTTTTTTACCGGTGCGTCATAATGTAAGTGTAAGTTACGCCATTGAGGCGTATAGTATAGAGGATGGGTGGTTACGGAGTGGTTGCTAGATTTTAAGGAGAGTAAGATCATGAATTCAAGTATGATCAGCAAAATTGCCAAAGCAAAGCGCTATGCCGAAGAGCCGGAGCGCATTCAGTTTACTCGTTTCGAAGCAACGTTCCAGGGCGAAAATGATGTGCACACGACGACGTTTGACGATGGTGAGTGGCAATGCACTTGCCGCTTCTTCCATGATTGGGGCGACTGCTGCCACACTATGGCCATGCAACGTGTGTTGGGTGTGACCATCCCTGCTGCCTACCGCCATGGTATTCCTGCGGGCCTGGGTACAAGCCCCCTCGTACACTAAACCGGGCTGCAATGTTCCAGCATGTGGGGGCATAACCCCTCTCATGCGCACTCAACTGACAGGCAGCTAGAGGCACCGATGCGAAAATAGAGTCGGTGCCTTTTAGATTCTCCCTCTGCGCGCAAAAACAATGCCCTGCATCTGCCTGCTATCCCACATAATATGTGAAGCAAGTGCAAGGCGTCATCTCTGCGTGCGCTAGCTAGAAGCCTCTTGCCAGAATAAGATAGAGGACGATAATCGCCACGAACATAAAGCTCGCCAGTATCGCGATGGTGACCAGATCACGTTTGACGTAGGTGTAGTGCTCTGCCGTGATGAGGGTTGCCGAGCTCCTCAACTGCGAACGCTGTCCCTGGCGACGAGCTGCCAACCGGGCCGCCGCGCTTCCCTTTGGGGCCGTGGGAACAACGGGGTTTTCTTGCTCCACCGGCGGCTCTTCGCGCACCTCTGGTGTCACAGTTTTCGTTTTTGCCGCTGTCCGCGTCGTGGATCTGGCGGTCGTCGCCGCTGGTGCGGGCGTTGTCGCGTAGCTCTCAAGCGTCTTCTCGGTCTGCTCGTCCGTTACAGGCTCCTGCTCCGTGGTCGTTACAGAGGCTGGCTGGCGGACGACTTCAATATTTTTCTGTGCTCGTGGCCTGTTCCGCTGCGCTCCGCTCCGCGAGGCCGTCGTCTTCTTTGGCATAGTCACTTACTCCTCGCCCGCGAGCCCGTAATAGAGAGTTCCGGCTCAGCGAGCGTATCTTTTCGTATTCATAGCGCCTGTTTCGCACTCTATGTGAGCTTGCAGGCAGGTATAGCACATTTTACCAATCCGGTATCGTCGGCAAAAATAGAGGCCGCGATGACTATACAATGTTATCGCAGCCATTATACACGAAAAAAGGGAGTTTGGCTATTGTTGCCATATAACTGTTCAGCTATTGGTCAGCTGCTTTGCCTGGCTAATCCATTGCGCAATCTGGTCCTGTGTGGGAGCCGTTGAAGTGATATGGGCGTTTGCTTGCAATTCTGCAAGTTTGTTATAAAGGTGCTGGGGATTGCGCTGGCGTAGATCCTTACAACCGTTGACGCCAGCTTGTTCAAGCAGCATCGCGGTATCTTCTCCCACTCCTGTAAGGCGCATCAAGTCGGCGCGATAGACGTATTCTCTGAGATCACGGGCATCGACGTTTGACTGATAAGCGAGTTCCGACCGCTCTTCTTTTGTCTGCGTATGCTCAAGCAACTGTGAAGTATTTTGTATTCCCTGTGCCTCTAAGCGTGCCTTCATCTCGGCAGGCATATCTTCCATAATGCCGAGCGGCTCATTGGAGGAAGTAGCTCCTGGCTTAGCCTGCGAACCTGCCTGCTGAACAGTACTTACCGGCTGTTGTGCGGGAGGGTTCGTTGTTGGCATTGCCTGCGCTACAGTGTCCTTCACGGTTTTTGCCGTCTAAGCGACCTGGTTTACCACCTGTTGTGAGGCTTGTTGCAGTTGTCCATTGCCGGGGAAGGAACGCGAGAGCTGCTGAAGACGCTCGCTGACAAAGCGGCGCGTTTGCTGACCGGGCATCGGCGCAAACAGGAAACTCAGGCCAGTACCGATGAGGATACCTCTGAAAAAGCTACCCATTTTATCTCTGCCTTTCTTTTGCTACGCGTGTGGGCGAAAGAAATTTGTTTGATACAGCAAGCGTCATCAAACAAATATAGTAGTCGTGAGTACGTCACGTATCAGCAAGAAGATATGTTTCAGAGTGGGTTGTGCTGCCATCGGTGATCTTTACCCCTGTGCTCCCCCAAGATACCACGCGGCCACCACTGTTCCAAGCACCATAATCGCCAGCGCGATCATTGTATCGAAATGCAGTTTGATCTGAAAAAAAGCGGTAACAACGACCAGCACCAGGAGGAGGATGCCGATGAGAATGACCTTCTGCGTAGTGAACTGCTCCATGTAGATGTCCTTCCTACAAATTCCTGTATCTCTAGCATTGTTATACTGCTTTGTTGCGCGGGATAGCAAATCTATGTGACTAAATGCCCACGCCATGCCTATTTGCTGGATGCGCATAATTGACAAGTCGCGTGTACTATGCTACCCTGAGTGTGGCATTTAAGGGCACGACATCCCGGCACACATATACCCATATATGCAGGCGCGTTGCAGGACCGTACAGAGGCTAGCCCCATCGGCTAGTCCTTTTTTCTACATATTCTCTACATCAGGCATAGTGAAGCAAGAGACATAGCAAACAGGAATGGAAACACTATCATGGCACGAATAGTCGTCGCAATGAGCGGCGGCGTGGATAGCTCGGTCGCCGCCGCGCTACTCAAGGACCAGGGGCACGAGGTCATCGGCATTATGCTGCGCCTGTGGTCGGAACCCGGCGTGATCGAAGCGGAGGACGATGGCGTTGAGCGCGTCGCCCAGAATAAGTGCTGCTCACTGGAGTCGGTCGACGACGCCAGGCGCGTCGCGCGCATGCTCGATATCCCGTTTTATCTGGTGAACGTTGAGCAGGAGTTTAAGGACCGCATCGTGGATTCGTTCTATGAGGACTACGTGGCTGGTCGCACGCCCAATCCATGCCTGACCTGCAATCGCCACATTCGCTTCACGGTCCTGCTGAACCGCGCGCTCGCCCTCGACGCGGACTATCTGGCAACCGGCCATTACGTGCGCGTGGACGACCATCCCATCACCGGTAAGCGACGCCTGTGCCGCGCTGTCGATCCCGAGAAGGACCAGTCGTATGTGCTGCATGTGCTCAACCAGTTTCAATTGCAGCACGCCTGCTTCCCCCTTGGTGGCTATACCAAGCCGCAGGTGCGCGCAATGGCGGCTGAGCGCGGCATGTCGGTAGCTGCGAAGGCCGAGAGCCAGGAGATCTGCTTCGTGGCCCAGAACGATTATCGCGGCTTTATCGATCGCTACGCCGCCGCAAAGGTCGCTGAGCCGGTCGCGGTCGGTGCAGGCTCGTCGCCGCTGATTACCATTCCGCGTCCAGGACCAATCTATGACCAGGACGGGAACGCGCTGGGACGGCACCGTGGCCTGGCCTACTACACAATTGGTCAGCGTAAGGGGCTGGGTATCACGTCGCGCGAGCCGCTGCACGTCTTGAAGATCGATGCTGGACAGAACGCGCTGGTCGTCGGACCGGCAGCCGCGCTGGAGCAGACGGAGTTCGTCGTTGGCAAAATGCACTACCTGAGCGGCGAGGTAGCGACCGAGCCCTTCGAGGCGAAGGTACGCGTGCGTTACAAGGCGACCGAGCAGCCCGCGCTGGTCACGCCTATAGCAGAGAATCGCGTGCAGGTGACACTCGCTCATCCCCAGCGCTCCATTACTCCCGGTCAGGCCGCTGTCTTTTATGGTGGCGAAGATGGGGAAGAGGTCTTGTGCGGAGGAATTATTCAATGACCAATCTCGCGCATATTCGCAATTTTTGTATCGTCGCTCATATCGATCACGGCAAGTCGACGCTTGCTGACCGTCTGCTAGAGTTTACCGGCACGGTCTCGCGCCGTGACCTGATGGAGCAGACGCTCGATCAGATGGATCTGGAACGCGAAAAGGGCATTACGATCAAGGCCCAGGCTGTACGTATGCGCTATACCGCTCTCAACGGCGAAGAGTACGAATTAAACCTGATCGATACTCCCGGCCACGTCGATTTTACCTACGAGGTGTCGCGTAGCCTTGCCGCTTGCGAGGGCGCGCTACTGGTCATCGATGCAACGCAAGGCATTGAGGCGCAGACGCTCGCGAACCTGTATCTCGCCGTGGAGGCCGATCTCACCATTATTCCCGTCATTAACAAGATCGATCTGCCCAGCGCCGAGCCTGAGAAGGTCAAACAGGAGGTCGAGGACGTGATCGGCCTGCCCAAAGAAGATGCTATCCTCGCCTCGGCAAAAGAGGGGATTGGTACGCAGGATATTCTGGAAGCGATCATCAAGCTGGTTCCACCTCCCCGCGGCGCGGTAGAGCAGCCGTTGCGCGCGCTCGTCTTCGATTCGCACTACGACGCCTACAAGGGCGTTATCGCGTATGTGCGCATCATCGATGGACAATTGCGCCAGGGCGAGCGCGTCTCCATGATTGCCGCTGGCAGCACCACTGAGATATTGGAGGCGGGCTACTTTCATCCGCGCCTCACTCCCACTAGCGAACTGACCACGGGCGAGGTCGGCTATATTGCCACCGGCTTCAAGAATGTCAAGGATTGCCGCGTTGGCGATACCGTCACGGTTCCCTCCGCGCTCGGTATCGTTGAGCCACTGCCTGGGTACTCGCCCGCCAAGCCAATGGTCTTCGCTGGTCTGTATCCTGTGGAGGGCAACGACTACCCGCTGTTGCGCGATGCGCTGGACCGCCTGAAGCTCAATGACGCCTCGCTCTTCTATGAGCCGGAGACCTCCAACGCGCTGGGCTTCGGCTTCCGCTGTGGCTTCCTCGGCCTGCTGCACATGGAGATTGTACAGGAACGGCTGGAACGCGAGTATAACCTGGATATCCTGGCGACGGCTCCGAGCGTGGAATATCACGTGCTCAAGACGAACGGCGAGTATGTGGAGGTGGACAATCCATCGGATATGCCGTCTTTTGGCGATATAGAGAGGATCGAGGAGCCGTGGATGGATATCTCCATCTTTACGCCCTCGCGCTACATCGGCACCATTATGGAGCTGGTTACGACGCGGCGCGGCGTCTACAAAGATCTCAAATATATCGAGGCCGAACGTGTGCTCCTGACGTACAGGATTCCGCTCGCCGAATTGATTATCGATTTCTACGATCACCTCAAGTCGCGCACACAGGGCTATGCCTCGCTCGACTATAGCTTCGGCGGCTATCACGACTCCGACCTGGTGAAGCTGGATATTCTGGTAAACGGCGTGCCCGTTGATGCCCTTTCGCTGATTCTACACCGCGAAAATGCGTATCGCCAGGGACGCGCACTGGTCGAGAAACTGCGCAGCCTCATTCCGCGCCAGTTGTTTGAGGTGCCCGTCCAGGCCGCGATCGGAGCACGCGTGATTGCTCGTGAGTCCGTCCGGGCCATGCGTAAAGATGTGCTTGCCAAGTGTTACGGAGGCGACATCTCGCGCAAACGCAAGCTGCTGGAGAAGCAGAAAGAGGGCAAGAAGCGTATGAAGATGGTCGGCAACGTGGAGATACCACAGGAAGCGTTTATGGCGGTGCTGTCTTTAGGAGACTAGATGAAGGGGGCTGGATCTTCTCCGGCTCCTCGTAATGAGGTTTCGCGGGCTGTATGTGGATGTCTCTGTAATAGCACTAGGGACTGGATAATCACGGTTATCCAGTCCCCTCGTGTGTCTCTTTTATTTACACAACTCCCGTGTTTACGTCAACCGAGTCCTAATCCACATAGGTCAAGAAATTCACTGATATGCTTCAGCAATCTCTCCCCTGCTTACCTCTGACACTCCTCGCGACGAATGCCGTCGACAAAGACATTACATAACTCTTTACTTCGAGATGTAGTCAAGATACTCGGAAAGTCAGACGCTCAGGGGCTCGGCGTGCCCGTGTTCACGGGCTCTCCTAGTCAATCTGAAATACCATCCCTAAAAGGCGTACTGGTTTCTTCATTAGAAGCATTGTGTACCTCCTTCCGGATTACAATGCGAGGCTTTTCAGCCTTGTGCCAGGGTCTCTTTGCTTCCCTGGAATTGTGTCCTTCATTTATTGGGAACGCTTTGAGTATAACATGTCCCTTTGGAAAAGTCAATGGGTTTTGGCGAAAAAATGCGAGAGATTCCCTTTAAAATCAACGTATATATATGTTTGGATTGGCTCCTGGGGCCGTTTCGCGTGAAAGAAGACAATGGCATCGGCACGCAAGGGATATCTGGTGCCGATGCCACTGCTTGTTGCTCCTGACTTATGGATTTAGAGATCAGGGGTGCTAGATGATGGGATCTGAGCTGGATGGATTGGTGATACCGGTTGCTCCGCTCGTCAGCTCCTGGTTCGTGGTGCCAGTGATATCGCGGTCGGTCGTTACCGGCGTCGTCGTCTGGGTGGGATCGTTGTACATCGTCTCGTTTTGCCGCTCGGTGGTTGTGCCCTGCGCGGCGGCGCTATCGCTATGGAAGAGGTAGCTGGATGACGCGGGATCAAGCGCGCCAACGGGTGCCTGTTCGACGAGGCGTGCAAAATGGTCAAGATCGTTTTGCAACGCTTTTTCAAAGCGGCTGCCCGTTCCCAGCTTCTCTCCTATATCGCCGAGGATACCGGCTGGGGGGTTGTAGCTAAGATCGACATCGACCCTGGTCTGCTCGTTTCCGGTGGGAGCGAAGGTCACTTTACCAAAGTTGTCTAATCCGCTGGTCGAACGCCAACCGATCTGCTGATCAGGAATCCAGTTCTCGTTTACCGCATCCCATTCATGGCGTCCCGCGACCTCTGCCACCCAGTGGCTGTTCTGATCATCGTGGTAGGTCACTTCTTTGACAAAGCTCATGAATTTTGGGAAGTCGTTAAAGTGCGAGAAGAAGGCATAGACCTGGTGGACAGGTGCATTCACTGTCACAGTTGCGTGATGTTCTGCGTAGTTCGCCATAGAGTTTTTTCCCTTTCTTTCTATACTGATACTTGTGACTACTTCTCTAGACCTCTGAAGGAAGTAGCTTGCAGAGACAGAACCGTTCGCTTTGTCTCTCTATCCTCTTTATGCTTCCTTGCGCGCAATCATACTGCTCTGTCAAACCCTCAGCATTGGGGTAGGGACCACGTTTACGGCGTCCTTGATTGATCGTGTCCCTCTACATATAATGACGAGAAAAGCGCGCTCAGCGGGTAGGAAATGATACATCCAGACGCGCTGCTGCTGGTCTCTACCCCGGTTGGTTGAGAGAATGGGGTCTCATGACGTTTGACAAAGCAATACCTATTCAGGTTCCCCAGGTGTGGAAAGGCTGTGAATAGATACTAAGAATCATAGCATTCACACATCGTGATAATCAATAAATAAAGTACTGCCATACACTTCTCAGCACATTCTTATCTAATAAGTATACTCATCAATAGAGAGAGCGTGTTGTGTTTCGCATGCCTGACTGAGAAATCAGGTGTTCACCTCACGCGATATCCTGTGCGTTCCTTATTCACAACGTTTGCATATACCCTTATGCTATGAGATAGAATAGGAAGGTAGAGTTGTGTATTGTGTGGGTTCTCGCTGAGAAAAGGACTTTATTTATTACGTTCGCGCGAAAAACACAACGTGAGAGAACCCATAGAGAGGTATGATAGGAACATGCTTAGTACATTGAGTAGATCAGTAAAAATTTTTGCCTTCGTTTTAATGCTTATGGCTTTTGCCAGTATCTCACTGGTTGCCTGTGTGCGGCCCGGAACAGTGGCTGCTGGAAGCGGTAGCAATAACAGTTCAGGAGCCGCCAGTAGTAGTGTTGCCAGCACTGCCGATGTGCATATGAACGACACGAACTTTGTTCAATCGACGGTCACTGTCGCAAAAGGCGGTAGTATCAATATGATTGATGATACGGCGACGCCGCATATTATCCAGAACGGCACCTGGGATAATGGGACCGCGAAGCCCGGTAAAGAGAATGGCGCGCCAACCGTTCAGCAGCAATTTCAGGGCAATGATACCCATCAGATTGGACCTTTCACTACGGCTGGTACTTTCCAGCTGTATTGCACCATTCACCCTAATATGAATTTGACGGTAACGGTCCAATAGGTATATGATGCAATAAGGAAGAGCTAGTATTCCCTGGCTCTTCCTTACAGAGAAAGTTCTGGCGGTAGTACTTCAGAGGTGAGACAGTAGGACTGTTGGACCCTCCACTTGGGCGTTTTTTGTGCCCGGTGTAATATAGGACGTAGGTACAGAAGGTAAATTGCATACCGTGCTTTTCACTGTAACTTATTGTACCTTGCTGACGTAGTGAGCAGTAGTAAGGTCTATCAAACGCTCGCACTGGTTTCCTGTCTGCCGTAGCAGCAAGGGCGGTCTCTCTTGCAATCGTCCTGAGTTTTGGAGTCCGGAGGGGTACAAGCTATGTCAACTGCAACCGTTGAAGAGAATCTGAGCCGCGCCTTTGAGCTGGTCGGCGGCTCTATTGACCCTGAAATCGCTGAGTCGTATCCTT
>JALYTQ010000106.1 GCA_030854195.1 Chloroflexota bacterium | reverse complement strand
GATGCAGACCGCCTATGCCTCCTGAGACACAGGAAAACCCGCTCTCTACCATTTTCACCGTAGATAATTCAGCTACAATCATTCAATTGATCGCCTCCTCCCCGCCAGGACCCGATTACACATAGAAGTCTCAATCACCGAAAGGAATCGGTGACTCCTCCTGTATCAAACATCCTGCTCATCTCGTATTATAAAAAATAGCCAGGAAGGAAACGATTACACAATGACACAATTACACGGCGTCATTCTTGATATCGATGGCACGCTTGTTGATAGCAACGATGCCAACGCGCACGCCTGGATCGAGGCGATGGCGGAACAGGGCCACACGGTCTCTTTCGAGCGCGTGCGCCCCCTGATCGGTATGGGCGGCGATAAAGTTCTCCCGGATGTGCTTGGTATCTCGAAGGATAGCGACGAGGGCAAAAAAATTAGCCAGCGCCGTAAGCAGATTATGATAAAACGCTACCAGCCCACTTTGCACGCCTTTCCACAAGCCAGGGAACTGCTTGAGCGCATGCACGAACAGGGGTTGAAGCTTGTTGTAGCGACCTCTGCCGAGCAGGACGAACTACAGGGTTTGCTGCGCATCATCGGTCCAGACGTGCCCGACCTGTTTCAGCAAGAGACAACAGCGCAGGACGCGCCCAGGTCCAAGCCCAATCCCCAGATCATGGATGCAGCGTTAGAGAAGAGCGGCCTTCAAGCCACTGAAGTCGTGATGATCGGTGACACGGCCTATGATATCGAGGCAGCAGCAAAGGCTGATGTCAAGACGATTGCGCTGCGCAGCGGCGGCTGGTCCGACAGCGATCTAAAGGAAGCAATCGCTATTTATAACGACGCGGCGGACCTGCTCGCACACTACGACGAGTCGCCGCTTGTCAAGGGTATTTCAACCAGCGCGTCGTAGCTTCTGTAAAGATACGCAAAATGGGCGACCATATGGATATGATCGCCCATTTTTTCTACCCTGCTAGAGTCCCAGTTTGCCTTTATAGAGATTCCACTGCTCGCCTACGCGCCGCCTTGCCTCTTCGCCCGTGATAGGCGTATAGAGCAAAATCAGCACGAAGCCGATGACCATACCCCAGCGGAAGAGGGCTCTGGCGCGCCGCCGTCGCCGCTGGTAGCTCGCGTAGCTATCCTGGGCCGCATCGCGTAGATCCTGCGCGGACGAAGCGACCTGTGAAATGCTCTTGCCTGCCTGCTTTGCGCTCCGGCCAACGACATCCTGCGTCTTCTCCCAGCCAGCACCCAGCGTATCTAGCGCGGGCCCCGGCAGATTCTGCAGGTTCTTCTGCGCCTTCTGTAAACGCTTCTGTGCCTTCTGCGCGTTCTTCGAAAGTACATCCTGGGTCGCCGCCAGACCTGCGCCCAGCGCCGCCTGGGTCGCCGCTGCCCTGGGTTTGACCGCGTCAGCGACGGTGCTTGCTACGTTCTGCAACGCGCTGGCCGCGTTGCTCGTTACATCCTGTACGGTGCTCGCTGCATTGCTTGTTACATCTTGCAATGTATCGGTGAAATTGTCCGAGGCGTTGCTAAGCTTCTTCTGCGCCTGCTTCAGGTTTTTCCGCGACTGCTTCTGGCCGCGCTTGAGTAGAAGCTGCGCCGCGCTTGAGCCCGCCAGTGTGGCGACTACACCCTTCTTAGTTGCTGATTGCAGGCTATCCTGCGCGTTGCCGTAAGCGGACTGCGCCAGGTCTTTTGCATTGGCAAATGTGTTCTGCGCGAAGTCTGTCGCGTTTCCATAAGCATCCTGCACAGGAGTGGTGTCTACCTCTTGCGTCACCACAAGAATCTTGCCTGATGTATTTTTAGCCATATTCTTCCTCCGTTCAATAATCAGATTTATCTACCAGATTCTATCTATAGGAAAAGTGCATGCCTGGGCTTTGATACTTCTATTAGAGCACGGATGAGACGTGTTGATGGTTTCATATTTTCATAATGTGAGGCATTTGTGACGTGCAAATAAAGAATAAGTATCGAAATCTACGCCATCGTAATGTATAGTGATAGCAGATACTATGAATTGTCAGCGTGGAGTATGGAAGCCAGATATTGCATGTTTCGTGCGTATATGGACAATAGCAAGCGAGTACCTGGCGAATAGCAAGGAAGGAAATAGATATGACAGACGTGCAATTTACTCCAGAACAAGTCCTGGAGCAGGCTAAAGGCAACTCAGCCGCCCTGACGCTGGCAACTGTCGCTTTCTTCAAACTTCAGGGATTGGAGCTTGAACAGCTGGTGGACTTCATGGGGACGCAACTCGCGCGCGGCTGGGAGACGATGCGGGGACAGGGAGCGCTCAGTACGATGAACTTTGTGGTCCTGAACATGGTTTCCTATGGCGCAAAGCTGGTGTCACTGGTCGGGGATGAGTCCTACGCGACCGCGATTATCAGCAAATGGCCCCCCAAACAATGGCTCGACTACTTCGGCCTGACGACGCAAGATGTTGATGCCTGGTCCGATCTCTTTAAGCCAATCGCTGTGTCTCTGAACTTCGACTACACGCGCAGCAATGATGGCGACAAACTGATCTACACCATCTCGCGCCAATGAGATTCCCCGTCGATCCCAGCCAGCGGCGGCACGACACGCGCTCGATGCGGTGGGCGACGCGCTTAAAACTGCGATTATTGAGCGCGTCTTCCCCACCCTCGCTCAGGGTTTTCTTCTCCACGCGCAATACGTTCTTAGCGACCCTCTACCGCACCGCCCTTCTTGAAGAGGGCAGAAAATCAGCTCTACGCTCTATCCTCTGCTGAGTTTACTGAATGGTTACATAAGATATCTACTTTTATTAAACCTATTATCTTAAGAGAACATTATATGCAGATTAGAGCGCGCTTAATGTTTTTATTGCTGACTTGTATATCAGCGATTAATACTTTATTCTATATTCGATGCTCACCTAAAATCTCAGAGCAGCTTATTCTTATCAGGAATTACAAAAATTTTCTGGAGGGTTTAGTATGCCGATAGTCACTGATTGGGGTACATCCATCATTACCTCATTTACAACCGCGATGGCACTCGTTTTTGCCTTCATCCCGAAGCTGCTGGGCTTCCTCGTCATCCTGCTGATTGGCTGGATTATTGCTGGCTTGCTGGAAAAGGGCGTAACATGGTTGTTGCGCAAAGCCGGCTTCGACAAGATTGCGGATCGTATCGGCCTGACGGGTCTGCAGCAGCAGATGGGGCTGAAGATGGACGCGGCTGGCCTGTTGGGCAAAATCGTCTTCTGGTTCGTCTTCCTGATCTTCCTGGTGCCAGCGGTCGACGCGCTCGGGCTGACCACGATCAGCACGCTGCTTGGACAGGTGATTGGTTATATCCCGAACGTCTTCGTCGCGCTGGTCGTGCTCTTCCTGGGCACACTGGCGGCGACCGTCGTGGCGGACCTGGTACGGGGCGCAACAGCTAAAACAGGCGTCGGCAACCCGAACATCTTTGCCAACATTGCGCGCTACGCCATCCTGGGCTTCGTCGCCTTGATCGCCCTGGAGCAGTTGCAGATCGCACCCGCGCTGATTCAGATTCTGTTCACGGCAATCGTAGGTGCGTTGGCCCTGGCCTTCGGCCTGGCCTTCGGCCTGGGTGGACGCGAGTCCGCGCAGCGCTGGCTGGCACGCGGCGAGGATGGCCTCTCAACAGCGGCGACGCAGTTCAGCGCGCAACAGAACGTTGAGCGCAATATCAAGAACGCGCGCACCATTGCGGAGTTACAGGCCGATAATACGAGTAACCGCCAGTTCGCATCACAGCAGCAGGCGTATACCGATCAGCCAACGGTGCAGCAGGCGTACACCGATCAGTCGGTTCCACCACCACAGCCACCGTACAATCGTCAGTAGCTAAGACCTCATAGGGAAAGTCTGAATAGAATAAAGGGACCGTAGTCAGATAGAACGACTGCGGTCCCTTTCTATCCAGTAGGGATGGGTGTGGAGATTCTTCTTGCAAGACCCTGAGGGCTGCTGTATACTGAACAGCATCATGCTCCCATTGATGGAGCAGCATATAAGGGGAGGCATCATACAATGAGTCTCGTTTCCGCGCAGATACTGTCTGAAATCCCGCTTTTTTCCAATATGGATGATGAAGAGCGCCACGAATTGTGTTCCCTGATGAGCGAGCACATCTTTCAACCAGGGCAGGACATTATGAAAGTCGGTGAGCCGGGCGGCACGCTCCACATCATCCAGGAGGGCGAAGTGGAGCTCTGGCTGATCGACAATGATGGCAAGAAAGTAGTGCTGGATGTGCTGGGTCCAGGCAAATTCCTGGGCGAATTATCTATGCTGGCGGGCGAGACTCGTTCGGCCAGCGCGACCTCCGAAGAACGTGTCATCACGCTGGAACTGCGCCGCGATGACTTTTTTGCCTTTCTGCGCCGCCGTCCTGACGCCGCTCTGGATGTGCTGATGGAGCTAGGAGAACGTCTCAAACACACCGATGACCTTCTGCGCACGCGGATCAGCCGCAACCCCAACGATGCTATGGATGAGCATATCTCCATTGGACAACGGATCGCGGATGTGATCGCCGAGTTCAGTGGCTCTATTCCCTTTCTCCTGATCAATCTGGTGGCCTTTGTCCTCTGGATCAGTGCCAACACTATAGGACCGCACTTACTCCATTTTGATCCCTACCCCTTTCAGTTTCTGACGATGGCCGTCTCGCTTGAGGCAATTTTCCTCTCAATTTTCGTGCTCGTGAGCCAGAATCGACAAGGAGCCAAGGACCGTATTAAAGCGGACTTAGATTATCAGGTAGATGTGAAGGCAGAAATAGAAATGACGGTCATGGGCTCGCGTATTCGCGATATAGAGCGCAAATTGCAACACATGCACCACGATCTCTTAGCGTCTCAAGCTGGCAAGAACCAGGAGATGCTGCTCTGAAAAGCCCTTTACTGGCTCTTCTCCTTGTCAAATATGTAGCAAGGGACTTGCACGCTAACAATTGTTCCGTCTGGAATCGAACGCGTCGCGCAGACTATCGCCCAGGAAGGAGAATGAGAGCACGATAGCGGCCAGCACGACCGTAGGCACCAGCACCTCCCAGGGGTGGGTAGCGGTTAGATCGAGCGCGTCAGCAATCATCAGACCAAGGCTCGATCCGGGGTCTGTAACGCCGAAACCGAGCAGGCTGATACCGGCTTCTCCAATGATCGTACCTGAGATATCGAGCGCGGCGGCGACCAGCAGGATGCTCAGCAGGTGGGGAACGACGTGCCGGACAATCATACGCAGATCACCTGTGCCGCACGCGTGCGCCGCCTCGATGAACTGCTGCTCTTTGATCTGCAGCGTTTGCCCACGAACATAACGCGCCATCATGGGCCAGCTCGTGAATGCCAGGGCAACGGAGACAACCAGCAGGTGCGCATTGCCTGGATCACCGAAGAGCGGGACTTTATTAAAAAAGGTGGCAGCCGAAGAGCCAAAGACGCCCACCAGCAGCATCACGAAGAGCAACGATGGGAACGCGAACATAAGATCGGTCAAGCGAGCTAACAGTTGATCTATCCAGCCGCCGTAGTAGCCCGCCAGGATGCCGACCAGCAGCCCCAGACCGACATCGACGATCTCGACGACCACCGCGACCGTGAGCGAGATGAGTAAACCCTGCATCAGTCGCGCCAGGATATCGCGCCCGACGCTATCGGTACCCAGCCAGTATTGGGCCGAGGGCAGTTCATCCTGGCGCGAAAGTTCCTCGTGGTAATACTGGTGATAGATGCTCGGCCCGATCGGTCCGGACAGGTCGCTGGGATAGATGCCCCCAATGTGCTGATAGATCGGTGGCCCTATGAGCGCGAGCGCGACGAGGAAGAGCAGTATCCCTCCACAGATGAGCGCTCGCCTATCGTGCCAGAGATAGCGCAGAGAGATCTGCAGCGGCGAGAGATGCTGCTGCCCCGTATCCTCCGGCAACGGCGACTCGGGCTCGTCCGGCGCTTTTCTGACGATCGTCGACGTTACGCTGCCGCGAGATACGCGCTCAAAACCCCGATCGCTCGTACCCATTTGACCTCCATTCCTCACGCGAGCTTGATGCGCGGATCAACGATGGTGTAGAGAATATCCGAGAGCAGATTGCCCGTCACTATGCCAAACGCGGCGAGCAGGGCCGTCGCCTGGATAACAGGGAAGTCACCCTGACTTACCGCATCAATAGCGATATGGGCGATGCCCTGTATATTGAACATGCGCTCGATGAAAAGCGCGCCCACAATGAGTAGGCCGACGGAAAGTCCAATGGAGGTGATAAGGGGGACCAGCGCATTGCGCAGAGCATGTTTATAAATGACGGCTCGCTCTGATAAACCTTTGGCACGGGCCGAGCGTACATAATCCTGGTCGAGCACCTCCAACATACTGGCACGGGCAAGACGGGCGAAGTAAGCGTACCCTGCCGCGCCATAGATCAGGACCGGCACCAGCTTCGCCTGAATATCGCTCAGCGCATAGTGCCAGGGCGTGCCCCAATTGGCGACGGGCCAGCTGAGACCGAACTGGACATTGCACCAGACGATCATCACCTGCACAAAAACGGCGATGATAAATCCTGGCAGCGCGTAGAGCAGGAGCGCAACAGTCATATTCGTCGTATCGATCCAGGTATTGGCCTTGACGGCAGAAAGAATGCCTGCCGGAATACCCAGGAGAAGGGTCAAGAGCAGGCCCCAACTGGTCAATTCCGTTGAGATAGGCACCCCGTCCTTGAGAATATCCCCTACGCTGCGGTTCTGGTAGTGGATAGACGTGCCAAAATCAAGTTTGACGCAATGGAACAGGAAATTGTAGTACTGCTGGTACCACGGCAGGTCCAGGCCATACGCATGCCGCAGTTGGAGCCAGCCAGCATAGGTATAGTGCTGGCCCATGAGCTGGCGAATCGGATCGACCGGAGTGAAATATCCGATGATAAAGGTGATGAACGAGACGCCCAGCAGCACAAATACGCCGCCAACGAGCCTCTTAACAAGAAATTGCAGCATATAGCCCTCAAATCGTCATATAGATGTTGGCCCAATCATCAGGATTGATAACGCCCAGCGGATTATCAACGATGCCGCGCACCCTGGGGCTACGCAGAAAATTACTCGTAGCTTGATATAAGGGAATCCACGCTGTTTCGCTTGCCAGCTTTTGCTCGATCTCGTTGTATACGTTGGCCCGCGTCCCCGGATCTTTAAGCATATCGGCCTGTACCATCATATTTTGTAAAGCTTGCTGCTCCCGCGCCATACGAGAGCTGTTCTGCCCAAAATGCATACTGTTGTAGTCCTGCCCTTTGCCGAAGAAAACAACCAGCCAATCGTGAGGGTCAGGATAATCCGCCTGCCACGCGTACATCCAGGCTTGCAGGTTTCCTGTACCAATCGTCTGTTCGTACTGATTAGGATCAATCGAGTTGACGTGTACGGTAACACCCAGGATGGTTTTCCATTGATCGACCAGCACATTCGCCATCTTCAGTGATCCAGGCGTATTCCAGGTCGTAAGCGTGATAACTGGCAGGCTATTCAGATTGCTATAGCCGCCATCCTGGAGACCCTGTTGTAGCAAGGCAACAGCCTGCGCCCTGTCTCCCGCTGTGCCTGCTGTGCCATCGGGACCCTTGACCACCTGGGGATTCGCGCCGTACATACCGGTGGGTATGTAGCGATGCGTCGGCGTTACTACACCGCGCAAGAGATTTCTCGTAATCAGGTCCCGGTCAATGGCAACATCGAATGCCTGGCGAATCTTCAGGATATCGAATGGTTTTATGTTGTAATTCAACTGAATCATGCTTAAAACCAGGGACGGCGTGTGGATGTAGTCCGGGCGTTGTTTTGCGCTATCGAGCTGACTTATTGGAATAGCGGCCTCGTCATATTGGTTGCTCAGGTACGCTTCATATGTGGTATTTACGTCGCCAGAGATGCGGAACTCGATCTTTTTCAGGCGCGGCTGGCGTCCGTAGTAGAATGAGTCAGGGACGACATCCAGACCGAGCGTATGGCTATAGCTGGCGACCTTGAACGGACCCGCGCCACCGCCCTCGCTCAGGTGGTCCGTCCACTTCTTTCCGTAACTATCGATCAGCTTGCGCTCAACGACATAGGAGGTGGGGTAGGTCAGCGTCTGCAAGAAATAGGCTTGCGCCTGCTTCAACACGATTACAAGCGTCCGCGGATCTTTCACGATGAGGCTATCCCCAATGAGCGTCTTGATCTGACCGCCTGTGATTTTATCGTAGTCCTTGATCAGGTTCAGATAGTTCGTGACCGGCGATTGTGTGGCTGGCAGTAGGGTACGATTGATGCTATACGCCACGTCTTCTGCGGTGAGCGGAGTGCCATCGCTAAATTTCAGATCGGGTCTCAGGGTGAATGTATAACGCAGGCCGTCGGGCGATATCACATGTGAGGCGGCGAGCTGATCTTTTATGTTGCCTTTATTATCGAACTGCACTAGACCTGTAAAGAGCGTTTGAATAGCCTCGACATCTCCCCCATCCTGCACAAGGGCGGGATCGAGGGTAGTGAAGTCGGTTGATCCTATCGGAAGGCGCAAAATTTGCTGGCTATCAGGTGCAACAGTCGTCTGGTTGTCGCGGTTGGTAGAGGTTGTGCACGCTGCTGCTATAAGCGTGATAGAAAGACATAGAAGGGCGAACAGGAATCCTCCGCGTAAGTTATGCTTCTCCCGCAATGCCAACTGCCTCCTCAAGTATGCTCTCTGCCAGTGATCACATCTATTACTATGATAATCCCGGCTCCAAATCGCAATGTCATCTACTAATGAGTATATGAGGCGCAAACCTTTACGCAAAAGAGGAAAAATAACCACTTCTCAACCAGAGGGTGAAGAAAATAACATGAGCATTTATGGATTTAGTGGTTTAATAGATAGAAAATATATTTCTTCAACATAATGTTTACGTCAAACTGTGACAACATCCTAAAGGAGGCTCCTATGATAGAAGAGGGTCAGTCCTCACAACAGTACACTGAAATGCGCGACGGCTATTCGGCGAAAATGTTTGCAGTACCATATGTCGAAGCGCGATCGGTGCCACCCACCACTTCTCCGGTCGCGCAGGCGACTGAGCAAAGCACGCAGGACAATCGCTCATGGGAAGATCAGCTTGCCGCCGCGTATCAGCTGGGCCGGATACGCAAGGTGTATAAAAACGACGTTTCGATGCCCCTGAGCGTAGGCATCTCCTCCTGCATTGTAGGTATCATCTGCTTTCTTCCGCTTATTTCTCTTGCAGTGAGTGGCATGGGCTACCTGCGCGGGTTGCTCTCAGCCTCTATATTTGGTTTCCTTTCATTCAGCTATGGTGTTAATCGCATAAATATCGCTATAAATAATATGATTGCCAACGCAGTCGATCGAACCCCACGCTGCTACCTGTGTTCGCATGGCGTGATGCTCATCAAAGGCAAGAAGGTGCAGGCCATACGCTGGGATCAGGTGAAAACGCTACAGAAATTTACTTTTGTAAATTCTATACGCGTTCAGCATTATGTGCTCTATCCGGCAGACAATGGGGAGCCGCTGGTGCTCAATGGCATGTGCGTCAAGATCAAGGCATTTCGCGTCCATTGCGAGCAAGAGATTGCCCGCTACCTGCTTCCAGAATGCACAACGGCCTATAAAGCTGAGCAGACAGTCAACTTCGGGATGATTAACGTCACAGCGCAGGGACTAAGCATGGGAGCCAATGGGGAGAAGCAGCTCCCCTGGGCGCAGGTCGGCTCCATCGGGGAGCGCAGAGGTATGCTCATCATTTGTGAGAAGGGGACGTTGACGACGTGGGCCAGCATCGACGTATCAACGGTTTACAATCTTTATGTTTTCCTCTCACTTGTCAAACAGATCAAGAGGAGCCAGTTGGATAATCAGATCGCGCTGGAAAGCATGCGCGCGCAAGCACCGCTGGTCCCTGCCCTGCCTCAATCCGAATGGCAGGAATACGAGTAAGGCGTTCTCGACAGTTCGGTTTGGGCGAGGCTGTGCGCTGGGCCGCCGATCGCGTATAAGCCCGTCTTCTGCCAACCTTTACAGTAGGGATGGGGCTGGCCTCCATCCGGTTCCCAAGCTAGTTCGCGCTCCCTGGGCCGAATGGAGGCCAGCCCCATCCCTACTGAAGAGCTGACACTAAAGCATCAGCTCAGACGTGTAACTTATAGAAATGGGTGTATGAACACTATTCAAGCAGGGAGTCGGACAATCTATGCGCGCTATTGTTATTCTCAATCCCGTCTCTGGAGCCTCAACGCTGGCTCCCGACCAAAGTAACGCCGAGCAACACGAAGAGCGCATTGTGGAGGCGCTACGCAACCAGAATGTCGAGCCAGAGGTACGCTATACGACGCCGGAAGATCCCGGCAACGGACTGGCTAAGCAAGCGGCTGAAGAGGAGGACGTGGATGTCGTAGTCGCGGCGGGCGGCGACGGAACAATACACGCGGTCGCGACGGGCCTGATCGGCACGCGGGGCACGCTCGGCGTCATTCCAACGGGGACAATGAATAACATAGCGCGCAGCCTGCACATTCCCGAAGAGATCGATGAGGCATGCAAAATCATTGCCAATGGGCAGACGAAGCGCATGGATGTGGGCAAAGTCAACGATCAGGTCTTCCTAGAAGTGTCGGGCGCGGGACTGGAGGCAGCGCTCTTTCCCGCCGCCGAGGAGATTAAAAGCCAGGGACTGCTCAGCTCGCTGCGCGGCATCATCGGCGGGCTCGACACCCTGTTCTCCTATCGCCCGACGCGCTTCAAGGTCTCCTTCGACGAGCGTAGGAGCCGTCCCTACCAGGCGGTGCAGGTCAGCGTCTGCAATACGCCATACTATGGCGCGCGTTTGCAGTTCGCGCCCGGCGCGTTAATGGACGATGGCTTGCTCGATGTGCTCATTTATAAAAACTTCAGCAAGCTGGAATACCTGCGTCACGCCTTCTCGATCAGCCAGGGCAGGCGCGCACTGTTACCAAAGGTTATACGGCGCAAAGCCAAATCGATACGTATCACTGCCGACACTCCTGTCGAAGTACACGCCGATGGTGTCGCGCAGGGAATAACGCCTGCCACCGTAGAAGTCGTGCCAGGCGCGCTCCAGGTACGTGTTCCCGAGCGCGTCGCTAGCGGACCCAATATGAGCGATTCTGGCAAGAGACGCTCCCGGCATAGCGAGCGCGCAAGGAGCAGCGAACTATTCAAAGAAAACGAGCTCACGAAAAAAGAGCAAGATACAAAAGAGAAGGGATCACTCTATGCCAGGTAAGTCTTGGAAACAGGCAGATACGATCAACACGCCGCTGGGGGACGTGCCGCCAATCGCCCTGCCGGACATTGCAACGACGGTGAATGAAGCCCAGCGTGTAGCGGCTGAAACTTCAGTATCGGGGCGGCACGCGGTATCGCGCGGGACCATTTTCCTGGCGCTCTGGCTCTGGCTGCTCTCGGGTATCGTTATGATCTCCGTCATTGCCAGAAACACACAATTATTTCCCGGAGACGTAACGATCACCACGCAACTGCAAAAGCGGCAGAATCCCTGGCTGCGGCGCTTCTTTTACGCCATCTCGGAGATCGGCTTTCCCGCGTGGGCGGTGCCACAGACGCTCGGTATCGCGGGCATCTTCTGGGCGCTGCGCTTCCGCTTAGAGGCGCTCTTTGTCCTGCTCACCTCATCGTCCAGCCTGCTCAACGTGCTGGTCAAGCGCCTGATAAAACGACCACGCCCGACGCAGGAGCTGGTCACGGTGGTACGCGTCATCAATGAGCCGAGCTTTCCCAGTGGGCACGTTATGTACTACGTCAACTTCTATGGCCTGCTGATCTATTTGCTGGCAACAAACTGGCGCTCAGGCAAGCTGCGCAACTCGTTGATCGCGATACTCACCGGCCTGATCGGGACGGTCGGACCGTCGCGCGTCTACCTGGGCGCGCACTGGCCGAGCGATGTCATGGCGGGCTATGTCTACGGCGGCCTGTGGTTCAGCGGCCTGATTACGCTCTACCTGCGCGTAAAGTCGTGGCTGCACCCGTCCACAGGGAAAGCTCCTGATGTGGTGAAGCCATTGCAGCAACCTGGAGATGATGATTGAGGCCAGCAGGGGAATGGCGTCTGTAAGGAAGATATATACATGGCAACGGATCGCCCTAACATTCTGTACATTCCCTGCCACAACCCTTTCTGCTGTCGGTCGGCTTTTTCGAGACCCATCGCGAGTTCTTGCAGCCCGGTACACAGGAAGACGCGAACTATAGCCTGCCGCCCGCTCCCCTACCCGATACGCCGCAGATCCGGCGCGATGGCGCGTGGTCGCTCCAATCGATGCCCAATTAAATGACCCCAACCAGGTGTCGCCCACGGACCCTACTTTTACCGTGTAAACATATCTGGACTGCTCGCCAGAGCTGGTAAAAGTATAGTAAAATAGGGCATGTTTAAACACAACAAATAGAATAGAAACGTGAGTTTGGGATAAGCTAAGCTCTCGGTAAAGCGAGATGAACCGTAGCATGGAAAGAGAACAGCGTATCCGACGTTACCTGCAAGAGGCACCGAAGGCAGAGCTGCACGTGCATCTGGAAGGTGCTATTCGGCCCGAGACATTGCTGGCACTGGCAAAGCGCAATAAAGTGACTCTGCCAGTCACGACGGTAGAAGAAGCAAGGGAATGGTTTAAGTTTCGGGACTTCCCGCACTTCGTCGAAATCTTCTTCGCGATCTCTCGTTGTTTGAAGACGGCTGATGATTACGAATTGATCGTCTACGAGTTTGGCGCGGAGATGGCGCGGCAACATGTGCGCTATGCCGAGGTAACGTTCTCTGCCAGTACCCATGAATACTCGTTAGGCGTGCCGCACGATACGTATTTTCAGGGATTGAACAAGGGTAGGGAGCGAGCAAGGGCCAGTTTCGGCGTCGAGATGCGCTGGGTCTTCGATATTGTGCGCGATATTCCAGACGAGACAGCGCGTAGAAAGCGCGCACAATACACTACTGCGGTGGCGCTGGAGGATATGCGCGAAGGCGTAGTGGCGCTGGGACTGGGCGGCGCTGAAGTAGGCTATCCTCCTGAGCAGTTCGCGCCCTGGTTCGAGCAGGCGCTGGCGGGTGGACTGCATAGCGCGCCGCACGCAGGCGAGACAGTCGGTCCGGCCAGCGTGTGGGGCGCGTTGCGCACACTGGGAGCCCAACGCATCGGGCACGGCGTGCGTTCCATCGAAGACGCGGCATTAGTCGCTCATCTGGTAAGACAACAGATTCCGCTAGAGGTCTGTCCCGACAGCAATATTTGCCTGGGAGTCTATGCCAATCTTGCCGAACATCCTCTCCCACATCTCTACGCCGCTGGTGTCCCCCTCTCAATCAACTCAGATGATCCGCCGTTGTTTCACACCACGCTCAATCAGAACATCTACGCGCTGCACGATCCTTTCGACTTTTCGCTTGATAGTATCGACGATATTCTGCTTAATGGTGTCAGGCACAGTTTTATGCCAATAGAACAAAAGCGAAAAATGGAAGAGGAGTTTCAGGTAGAAATGAAACGCCTACGTAGCACATTAGAACTGAATTAAGAGAGAGAAAGAGCACCATAGGGAAGAGAAAGTTGTCAAGGACCGCGCATAATTGGGTAGCACTGGTAAAAGTAGAGTGAAATATGGCATGATTAGTCATGACACATATGTTTATAGTGGTACGGCCTGTGCTACTGCATACATGGGGATACGACTTCTCCTGGTAGGAAAGGAACACATCAATGACAACCAGAGCGGGTGAAATCGAAGCACCGGCCATTACTATCCCGAAGCGCCTTATTGGCGGCAGAGCTTTTGACCAGATATTTATGACCGCCTGCATCTGGCTGCTCGTCGGCGGCTACCTGGACGCGTGGGCGCACAACAACATTCCGCGCCTGGAAACCTTCTTTACGCCTTGGCATGGCGTGCTCTATTCAGGCTTTCTCGCCGTAGCCACTACCCTGTCGTTGGCTATTCTTATCAACCATAGAAGAGGCTATAGCTGGCGCGAGGCCGTACCGGCTGGCTACGAACTCTCGTTGATCGCGGCGGCTGGTTTTGCCGTCTTCGGCGTCGGCGATATGGGCTGGCATATCTTCTTTGGCATTGAGAAGAACATCGACGCGGCGCTGAGTCCCACGCACCTGGGACTGGCGACCTGCATGGGCCTGCTGCTGGCCGGACCGTATCGTTCGCTCTACCGCAAATCTCCACAACTGGATGGCGCGCAGGGCTGGCGCGCACAGCTCGTACTGCCCTTCGCCGCGCTGCTCGTGCTGCTGCCCTTCACGCTCATCACACAGATGGCCAATCCCTTCAATGCGTTCTGGCCCACCTTCGCGACAACCGCAGATGATAATATACAGATACTGGCGATTGTCAGCGTTGTTTTTCAGACGACGATCCTTATGGGCCTGGTGCTGATCTCTATGCGCCGCTGGAAGCTGCCGCTGGGCTTCTTTACCATCATCTACACGATCAACGCGTTCTTCTTGAGCTTCATGCTCGGCCACTACCTGATCCTGCTGATGGTCCTCCCGGCGGGCATTCTCACCGATATCGTGTATCGCTGGCTCAAGCCCTCGCAGGCGCAGCTAGCTGAACTGCGCATCTTCGCCTTTCTGGCACCGATTATATTGTACAGCTTCTACTTCCTCGTGCTCGATGTCGTCTATGGCATCGTCTGGACCATTCACCTGGCAGGCGGCTCGATTGTCGTAGCGGGCATCACTGGCTGGCTACTGAGCTACGTCCTCTTTATGACGCAACCGGCGACGGAAGGAAGGGAGCACGTATAGAATTATCAATCGACCTATAGTAGGGATGGGGCTTGCCTCCATCC
>JALYTQ010000105.1 GCA_030854195.1 Chloroflexota bacterium | reverse complement strand
GGCCGACATATTACAATAATCTGCAACGATTACACACTCTCCAGCTCCCAGAGTCAGATCGATACTTGATTGCCACCTTTCATCAGTACTATCCGGTCGAGTTTACTATGCAGGGCGAGATGTGGCTCCCGGAGGGAACTCCTCAAGCGTGGCTTGGAACACGCTTCAGGGCTACAGAACAGGAACGACGCCTGTTTGAACAAGGATTTGACGCCGTTGCTGCCTGGGGAAAGGAGCGTGAACGCCCCATCTTCCTTGGCGAGTTTGGCTCGACAGATAACGCTGAGATGGCCTCCCGTGTCTGCTGGACACGACTCAATCGTGAGAAAGCCGAAAGACGTGGCTTCTCCTGGGGATACTGGTCATTTGCACACAGCTTCAGCCTCTATGACATGCAGACGTGTCACTGGCGTGCAGCCTTACTGGAAGCATTGATCCAATAGCGAACGCGATGAGTAGGAGTACACAAACATCTGTCTCCATCCAGGCTGCTCCAGAGCCGGTTCCCGCCGTGCCCCCTTGGTTTGGTGAAGTGGCTGTGATTGCGCACTATCTTGGGCACCTGGGCATACTTGCGACGCTTGAGGAGCGTGTGCGCTTCACCCGGCACCGGTTCGGCCATTACGATCTCATTGACTTTGTCGTGGTGTTGCTGGGTTATGCCATCAGCGGCGAACGCACGCTGGAAGCGTTCTATGAGCGCGTCCAGCCCTTCGCCGCCCCGTTCATGGCCCTCTTCGGGCGAGAACGGCTCCCTCACCGCTCGACACTAAGTCGCTTTCTCACCGCGCTCAATCAAGCTCCGATTGAGGCGTTGCGCACCGTGTTTCTCGAAGACCTGCTTGCCCGGCCTTTGAAGGCGGCCTCAACAACCCCTGGAAGTTCGCCAGTGGCTTCCTTGATAGCAGCACGGGTCTGTATAAGTACGGCATTCGCTACGACGACCCCACCATTGGGCGCTGGACGCAGCGGACGCCGATGGGCGGTAGCTTGGAAGAGACAACCAAACCCAATCCGTATGTGTATGCTGATGATGATCCGGTCAATAAGGTTGCAAGGAGGTGACAGGCATGAAAGACCATTACATTCTTGTTTATCTCATGTATTTACTTGGAGCAATAGGAGCTTTCGTTTTAGGGATCGTCGCGCTGATGGCGAAAGCCAATGGAGGAGTCTTAGGAATAAATATTGGGATCATAGATATTTTCGGGGGATTTTTCGCATTAGTAGCCCTTTTTATTACCTATACTGTATTAAAGAAGAAAAAGTAAACTATGCCAGAACTGTATTTAGGTAACACTAAGTTGAAAGGGATATGTTGCGTGCGTTTACGGGATTGGCTACTGCCTGTATGTATGATTTTCATACTGATCCTTGTTATAATTTTTATTCTTTATGGTCTACACATAGGAAGTCCCGATGGCACAGTTTTTATTTTAGTAGGAGGTGCGTTGGAAATAGCAGGAGTTGTTACTGCTTTACTTACTTCGAAACGTAATAAAGCTAAAAGTTAAAGCAACCTTCACTAGTAGGGCGAAGAAGGTGTGAGAAAAAGGACAAAACTATGAATAAAGTGCGATTACTGATCGGCGGTATTTCTCTGGTGTGCGCGATATGCTACCTGGGTGATTTTGTGATAAATGGGCAACACCCATTCTCCAGCGGCGCGGCAGGGGTATCATTCCTTGCAGTAAGTATTTTGTATGTTATTTTATATATAAGAAACCATGGTGGTAGCAGCGATATAAAGTGAAAATAGGTGCAAGGGCTGCTACACCGCGTTTCCATCCGCCGTACTCCCCAGGCCGCTTCACTGCTCCCCATGTGATAGGGGCGCGATTTATAAGCCCATCCAAGCGTTTTGCTCTTGACTACGAGCCTTATAGCGTGCTACTCTGCAAACGTTCAACAAGCTCCACTTTGCACGCGAGTGTACTCATATTTTTTCTACATGAAAGGAACGTTGTTTGTTATGGAACGCGCCGAAATTAAGCGTCTCATTGACCAGGGCAAGATCGAATTTATTAAGATCGGTATCCCCGATATCGAGGGGGTGTTTCGTGGGAAGCGCGTGGCGGCGCGTTTCTTCCTCGACGCGCTGGAGGATGGCTTTCCACAGGGCGATGTGATCTTTGGTTGGGATATTGCTGAGAATATATTGCCCAATCTGAAGGTGAGCAACTGGGAGCGCGGCTTCGGCGATGTGGTGATGGTTCCCGATCTGTCGACCTTTGCGCTGGTGCCGTGGGAGGAGAACGTTGCCTCTTGCGTCTGCGATCTGCGGACGGAACATGGCGAGCCGGTCGTGGTCTCTCCTCGCTACGTGCTGAGCATGGTGATCGAGCGCGCCCGCTCGCTGGGTTTTGAGCCGATGACCGCCTCTGAACTGGAGTGCCGCTACTTCCGCGAGGATATGGTTTCATTGCGCGAGAAGGACTTCGGCCCCGTTCTGACGCCGCTCAATCCGGGCATGAACTGCTATTCGATCAGCCAGTCGAGCATCGACGACGCGCTGATCGGTCGCATTGCGCGTATGATGCGCGATTATGGTATCGAGATAGAGGGCTACAACCGCGAGCACGGTCCGGGCATGTACGAGATGAACCTGCGCTATGGCGATGCCCTGGTCGCGGCGGACCGCACGCTGCTCTTCAAGACGGGCGTCAAGGAGATCGCGCAGCAGCAGGGGATGACCGCTAGCTTTATGGCCAAGTGGAGCGACGCGGAGGATGGCAGCAGCGGGCACTCGCATATCAGTCTGTGGGATCGCAATCGGGAGCGCAACCTGTTCTGGGATGAGAGCGCCGAGGACCATATTGCGCCGCTTATGCGCCACTTCCTGGCGGGCGTGCTGGACAAGATGCCGGAGTTTATGGTCTTCTACGCACCGGTCATCAACTCATACAAGCGCTACGTCGAGGGGAGCTGGGCACCGCTCAATACGACGTGGGGGATGGATAATCGCACCTGCGCCGCCCGCGTCATCAACAGCAGACGCCGCGCCATTCGCGTGGAGAACCGCGTCCCCGGCTCCGATGCCAACTTCTACCTCGTCTTCGCCGCCCTATTGGCGAGCGGCCTCTATGGTATCGAGCAGGGTGTAGAACTGCCGCCGCGCCTGGATGGCAACGCCTACGACGCGGCGACGATCAGCCAGGCGCTCGCCGCCGGACAGGTGCGCGCCCTGCCGCGCAACCTGCCGCAGGCAACCGATCTGCTGGAAGGCAGCGAGGTCGCCAGGGAGTATCTCGGCGGCGATTTTGTGGAGCACTTTGTGGCGACGCGGCGCTGGGAAGTAAGCGAGTACGAGAAGTCCGTCTCCAACTGGGAACGCCGCCGCTACCTGGAATTGATCTAGCCTCTGTTCATCAGTAGGGATGGGGCTTGCCTCCATCCGGTTCCTCACCACGTGGCTCTGTTGCCTGATCGCGCTCCCCGTGCCGGATGGAGGCAAGCCCCATCCCTACTGATGAGACTCTTCGATCCAGCCATGCTCTTCGG
Organism: Chloroflexota bacterium; assembly: GCA_030854195.1. Classification (GTDB taxonomy): domain Bacteria; phylum Chloroflexota; class Ktedonobacteria; order Ktedonobacterales; family Ktedonobacteraceae; genus JACDAE01. The sequence continues at coordinate 11,399 of JALYTQ010000105.1, read as the reverse complement.
TGACGTTCAATCCCTGCTGCACCGCTTCATCTGCCGTCAGATACGGCAGCAGTTGGCCTAGCAGGGACCGCTTTGCCTTGTAGCGACCCAGGTTCTCCCAGGCGCGCTCGTGCATCATATGCAGCGCCACCAGCGGATCGCTCAGTGTCTCGCGCAGGTATGGTATGACGCGCAGGGCCTGCTCGCGGTCCTTCTGTGATTGGTATGCCCCGCAGCGCAGGCGTGCCAGCGCCAGCAGGTCGTCGTCGTGAATGAGGCCCAGGTGCTCGCCTTGCAGCATCAGGCGGAGGGTATGGGCCGCTTCTGGATCGAGCGTGGCGACATTCATTTCGGTATCGTCGCGCATACCGCGATTGTTCAGATTGGCCGAGCCAACGGTCGTCCATACGTCGTCGACGATCGCGACTTTAGCATGGACGTAGATTGGCTGGTAGTGCTCGCTCCCATCCGTGCGCGCGGAGGTTGCCAGGGTGAACGCCTGCAGCCGTCCCTCCTCGACCGCCTGGGATGCCTCGACGCGTAGACGCGTCAGGCCCGCGTCCGAGAAAGCCCGTCCGACGTTGGGATGGTCCGGCAGAATGATCGACATACTCGCCCCTCGCTGGAGCGCGGCTGCCAGCAGGCTTATACAACGCTCTATCTCGGGATTGTCTGTGCCCAGAAAAGGGATATCTATACCGGTAAACGAGCGTATCCAGAGGTACTGATTCTCCAGGTAGACGAACTTCTCAATATTGCTCAACGCGTGCTCGTAGAACTGGGCGATGCCGCGAATAATCAGCGGCTTGAAGTGATAGGTATGCTCGGGAATGGTACGCGCGACCTGCGAGATCGTCCTGGTCTCTACGGCGGGAGCAAGCGGGTGTTCAGGAATGAGCAGGTCCTTATCCCAGTGGTGGCGCTCCACGACATCGTTCCAGCGCTCGCGGAAGTTCAGCTCCACGTCGCCCGCCGCCGGACCCTCAATAAAGGCGTGTGCGTCATGCCAGGGATGGGGGGTCGTTCCCTTAGATGTTTGCCGCAGCGGGGTCGAGAAGAGATGGTCGTGCGTATCCCAGCGATCATACTCTCCCTCCTTCTCGATCAGCAGATCGACGCCGCCGACGAAGGCATAGTCACCATCGATGATCGTAATCTTCTGGTGTAGCGACTCCACCGGGTGATGGATCAGCCCTATCGCGGTATCATCCAGAATGCAGGCCGCGCCCACCGCCGTTAGCCTGTCATGCACCTCTTCCAGATTGCAGTGCGAGCCAGCCAGGCTCTTCCAGACCAATACCTTGACCTCGACGCCCTTGCTCACCGCGTAGCCCAGCACCGCCTCTAGAGAGAGATCGTGGGTGAGCCAGAAATCGATATCCTGTTCCTGGAAGCCATCTCCGCGCAAATTGCTCAGCAGTTCCTCTTGCTCCGGACTTCCATCGGGTCCGGCGCGATGATCTGTGCCGCGTACCAGCTCCATACCAGCCGTCAGCCCCCAGTTGCCCAGGTAGATATAGCGTTTTGCCTTAATAAAATGATGGCACATCATCAGCATCGTCGTGCGGCCATCGACGAGATAGGTCACGCGCGAGTCGCTGCGTACCGGCGTATCGCCCTGTGCCCACCAGTTCTTCGCCTCCTGTGAACTCTGCATCAGCCTGCTCCTCCATAGTTTGGGATAGAAATGCGGACTTGTAAACTGAGCCCGACAGGATTGATTGTATCTCTAAACTAGCGCGGTGTCACTACTCTAGTAGGGATGGGGCTGGCCTCTATCCGGTTCGGGAATGCAATCAGGCTGGGAAGTAGAGTTGGTAGGGAGCCGGATGGAGGCCAGCCCCATCCCTACTAAATAGAACTTTCTAAGCATCTCATCCGTGATATATGAGAATAAAAAGTTCTCGTGTGCTTTGTCAATATTCATATGATCTGTTTTGGGGTAGGGACTACGTTTACGGCGTCCGGATTTATCATGTTCCTCCACGCCTCCACCAGATGCAGCGGAGAGGGAAATGATACATCACGGACGCGCTGAAGCTGGTCCCTACGTTGGTTAGCTGTTTGGGAGAGGGGGTTCAATCGACGTTTAGCAGAGCACTTTCCCACCATATTTTTGAGCACAATAACAAAGAGGAAGGCGCAACAGGCATGACGCAACAGACAGCGCAGAAATCGGCCAGCCCGCCGAAGGACGATAAGCAGCAGCAGAGCCTCGGTCCATTTCTTTGCTGGGCCGTCGTCTTTGCCGATATCGGCACCTCCATCTACTATGTCCCCGGCATTTTGTATGGAACGGTAGGGAAGCTGGCGGGCTTCTTTGTTCTTCTGACAATGATCGTTTTCATTCTCCTGACGCTCAAATATGTCGAAGTGACGTATCGCTTTCCCCAGGGCGGTGGTGTAGTCACCGTCGCGGCCAGGGCGATCAACAGGTGGTTTGGCGCGCTGGGCGGTATGTTTATTCTGGTCGATTACTTTCTCACATCGGCGATCAGCTCGCTCTCAGGCATCCTCTATTTAAGCGTCGTGCTGCCCGCGCTGGGACCGCAGCATACATTTCTGGGCCTGGGCGTCACCTTATGGATCACCATTGTCATGCTCATTTTGCTCGGTATTCTCAACTGGGTGGGCGTCAGCGAGAGCGCGAAGGTGAGCATGGTGGGCGCTACGATCGCCTTTTTCAGCGATATCGCCATTCTCGTCACCGTCTTTTCGCACCTCTCGCTGGGAGAGTTCTTCGCGCTCTTCCCACAGATGTTCAGCGGACGTACCCTGACGCCTGTGACTATCCTTGTCGGCTTCGCGGGCTCGTTCCTGGCCTTCTCCGGGCTGGAGAGCATCTCGCAGTTGTCGCCTGACATGAAGATGCCACGGCGGGCCGTGGGCAAGCTGGCACTCTTCCTGGTCATTCTCACCGTCGGCATCACCAGTCCATTGTTGACCATCCTCTCGACGTTGCTGCTGCCACACGCGGCGGGCGATGTAGTGCTCTCGTCGCAGATCATCTCGCTGCTCGCCGGTCATTGGGGCGGCCCGATCTTGCAGACGGAGGTCGCGGTGAGCGCCAGCGCGCTGCTAGTCTTCGCCAGCAATACCGCGATTATCGGTGCCTATCACGTCTTTATCGCCCTCTCGCGCATGGAGTTTTTCCCGAAAATCATTTTGAAGCGCAACAAGCTACGCGGGACACCCCACTACTCGATCGCCCTGGCGACGATCATCCCCATCATCGTGTTGATACTTGTGCGCGGCGATATCGCTATCCTTGGTGACATGTACGCGTTTGGCCTGCTGGGTGCCTTCAGCCTGACCTGCATCGGCATGGATATCGTGCGCTTTCGCCAGCGCAAGGCCCGCAAGCTGACCGCGCAGATGAATCCCGATAAGGATGCGACCGCGCGCGAGCAGATCGTATCGACTATGGAGCAGGACGAAGAGAGCGAGCCGGATGATGAGCGCGAACATATGGATGATCCCGCTCTGGAGAAGCAGGCGGAGGGGGAGCAGAAGCAGAGGAACACGGCGCTCGTTCCCGAACCCGAGGGGCCGTGGACGCGCTCTACCTTCAACTTTGTGCTGGGCATCATCACCACGGTACTGGTGATCATCGCCTGGTCAACCAACCTGATCGCGAAACCGTTGGCGACGGAGTTTGGTGGCACGGTCTCGCTGCTCGGCATGATTATCGCCTACACCAGCTACTCGTTTCACAAGCGCAGGGGCCGCATCCCCGTCATCACGACCGGCGTCGAGCAGCATTATCACGCCGCCGTGCTGGCCGTGCTTACGCCCAATCATGAGCAGAATAGCGCTGTGATCGATGCCGCCGTCAATAATCCCGGCAAGAAGTCCATCGTGTTTCTCTACCTGGGCGAGAAGACTTCGGATCGCAGCCCGGAACTCTTCAGACTCGTTGAGCCGCACCTGATCGACGATGGTGCGCGCAGAGATATGAGTATCGCCAATAAGCGGGCACATGATGCGCAGGTCGAGTGCCGCTTCATCTATCGTCACAAGGAGCCAGAGGCCGCCTATCAGGTCTGGGAGATTACGCACCCCCACGAGATCATCACTACGCCCGATGAGGCATCCGAGCTACAGCGCATCCATCCCGATCGCACGTACGAGGTGCCGACGGCGGGCGGCAAGATCGTGCATATGCTCAAAGAGAAATCGGCCTGAAGGGTCTCTTTTCAGGTTAAGATTTGCACATAACTATTGTGTTATCTTAACCGTTTCTTAACCGGATGGGTATCATTCCTAAACCTTTATCTCTATCCCGCTAGATATGCCTTGTGTATACTTAAAAAGTGCCAGACCTTTCCCAAGAATAACTACTCTTTTTTGTGAAGAGTACACCCATCTTTTTATGACCCGAATTAGAGATGCAGAAGCGTTCAATAGAATAGATGTTTTCGCCTTACAGATTCTATTAATGCCCTGGTTCATTTTGTCGATAGTTTTAACCGTAGCCGTAAAAAGATAGGCGTATCTCTTTATAGTTATGTATTGCCAGAGAGGAGCCTTGTTACTCAACTTATAGTAGTGTTCTCTTGCCCTTATACTTTCGTTCTGCCTTCCCCATGACTTCTTATATATTATGAGTAGACCGGCGCGGGAGGCATAGTTGCAATGAATGTTGGAGAATTTGCATGCGTCGATACACTATGACCCGGCGTATCTTTGGAACCTTTGCAGCTCTTTCTTTTTTACTTGCTGCAACCATAAGCACGGTTGTTTTCAGCAGCACTGCGGCGGCGGCGACCCGTCCCGCCTTTATCTCCTTGAGCGGCAGCTATAGCGCGCCACCCCCCGGAGCGCGCCTCAGAGGCAGCCACGCCGCTAACCAGGATCTCACCATCTCGCTCGTCATGCAGCCGCGCAATAGCGCCGCGCTCGATAGCTTTATGGCAGCGCTTTACGATGCGAACAGCGCTCAGTATCACAAGTGGCTGGGGCAGGGCCAGTTCAACGCGCTCTTTGCTCCTACCGCAGCTCAGACCGCGACGGCGACGCGCTTCCTGGAGCGGGCCGGTTTGAAGGTCATCGCCTCCCCATCGCCATTTATGGTGCGCGCCACCGGCTCTACGACCCAGGTGCAGGCGGCTTTCAAGACCCATATCAATGATTATACCGCTGCTAACGGGCGCGCGTTCTTCCAGAATGATACTGACGTGCAACTGCCCGCCAGTATGAGCGGCGTAGTCAGCGCGGTAACGGGTCTCACGAATACCGCGAAGTCGCATTCGAACTACATCACGACGGCCCAGGCGTCGAAGAGCGCGGGCAGGGTAGCGCCCAAGTACGGAGCTGGCCCTGGTGGTAGCGGCCTTACGCCTTCGCAGACCGCTGGCATTTATGGTGCCGATCAGGTCTACAAGCTGGGCGCGCGTGGTCAGGGGAAAGGCACGACGCTGGCCGTTTTTGAGCTCTCGGCCTACACACCCGGCGACATCGCCGTGTATGAGCACCAGTTCTTTGGCTCAAAAGAGAACGTGCCCCTGGTCGATATCAACGTCGATGGTGGCCCGATTACGCCTGTCTGCCCCAAGGGCGATACCTGTAACCCTCCTGGCGACTACTCGGGCGATATCGAGGTCGAGGCCGATATCGAGACGCAGATCGCCATTGCGCCTAAGGTTGACCGCGTTCTGGTCTACAACGCGCCAAACGATCAACTCGGCACGACTGAGATAGACGAGTACTACAAGATCGCCAACGACGACCTGGCCGATTCCATTAGTTCGAGCTGGGGACTGTGCGAGCCGGATGCGACGCTCGCCAATGCAAAGGCCGAGTTCTACGCCTTCGCGCAGATGGCCGCGCAGGGTCAGAGCATGTTTAGCTCCGCTGGCGACACCGGTGCCTACGATTGCTTGCGCGATACCGGCAGCCCATCCCTGAACAATGTCACCGTCGATGATCCGACCTCGCAGCCCTTCGTAACCTCGGTTGGCGGCACATCTTTCGGCACATTCGATCCAGGCTCCAACAAGCACCCGAGCTACCCCACGGGCTTTGAGACCGTGTGGAATCCACTGGACCTGTGCAGCGGCACGACCAAGGGTCTGGCCAACTGTGTGAACTACGGCGCGGGCGGCGGCGGCATCAGCTCCTTCTGGGGCAAGCCACGCTATCAGAGCGGCCCTGGCGTCATCAACGCTTTTAGCAAGAAGTCGCCATATTGCAGTCAGGCAGCCGCCGGTCAGTATTGCCGCGAGGTGCCGGATGTATCGGCCAACGCCGATGAGTATACGCCTTACGCGGAGTACTGCACGGGCAGCGTGTCCACGAATAGTACCTGCGCGACCTTCTCTAGCAAGCAGGTTCCTCCCGGCTGGTTCGGAATCGGTGGCACCAGCCTCTCCAGCCCGCTGTGGTCAGGAATCATCGGTCTGTGGGATAGCGTCCATCAGGGCCGCATCGGCAACGCGAACGACGCGCTGTACAGCCTGTTCCGCTCCGATAATTCCTATGGTCGCTTCTTCCACGACATCACCGGGCGGAATCAGACCGAGAACAATAACGGTCTCTACCCCGTGACGCCGACCTACGACCTGGCGACTGGTATCGGGACGCCGCGCATCTCCGGCTTTGCGAAGTCCAATCCGTAGCCCTATGGGTGAGGATCAATGATCCTTACAGACACGCCGGGAGGCCCCTTATCGCGAGGAGCCTCCCGGTTTTTCGCACACATTTTTGATTATTCGCTAGGTGCCTGTGTAGCTGGCTTATCCAGCATTGGGCCGATCCAGACGGTCTGGATATTCACGAATTCGCGGATGCCGAATGACGAGAGTTCGCGCCCGTAGCCGCTGCGCTTGACGCCGCCGAAGGGCAGGCGCGGATCGGAGGCGGTCATGCCGTTGATGAAGACGTTGCCGCTCTCAATGCGGCGCGCCAGCTTGCGTGCAAGCTCTATATTGCTGGTCCACAGATTGCCGCCCAGCCCGAAATCCGAGTCGTTCGCCAGCTCAATGGCGTGCTCGGTATCGCGCGCGCGAATGACGGCGGCGACGGGGCCGAAGGTCTCTTCGCGGAAGATGGGCATCTCCGGCGTCACGTTGGTAATGATCGTGGGTTCGTAGTAGTAGCCCTTGCCGTCGCGGGGCTTGCCGCCGAGCAGGACCTGCGCGCCCATCGCGATGGAGTCGCGCACCTGCTGTTGCAGCGCGTCGCGCAGATCGCCACGCGCCATCGGACCGACCTGCGTCTGGGCATCGAGCGGATCGCCGACGCGCAGCTTCGCGGCAGCCTCGACGAACTTGCGCTCGAACTCTTGCGCCACCGACTCCTCGACGATAAAGCGCTTGGCGGCGATGCAACTCTGCCCGGTATTCTGGAAGCGGGCGCGGGTGGCTGTCTGAGCGGCAGCAGCGAGATCGGCATCGGCCAGCACGATAAAGGCGTCCGAGCCGCCCAGCTCCAGGACGTTCTTTTTAAGCACGCCGCCGCTGGTCGACGCCACCGCGATGCCTGCAGCTTCGCTGCCCGTGAGCGTGACGGCGGCGACGCGGCGATCCTCGATCAGGCTACGCGTCTCCGCGCCCGGTACCAGCACAGTCTTGAACGCGCCCTGGGGCAGGCCGCTCTCTTCAAAGATGCGCTCGATATCCAGGGCGACGCGTGAGACGTTGGAGGCGTGTTTCAGCACCGCCGTATTGCCCGCCATCAGCGCGGGCGCGGCGAAGCGGAAGACCTGCCAGTATGGGAAGTTCCACGGCATCAGGGCCAGGATAACGCCTAGCGGCTGAAAGGAGACATAGCTCTCTGTAGCGTTGCTCTTGATATGGTCGTCGGCGAGAAACTTCTCGGCGTTGTCCGCGTAGAAGTCGCAGTTCAGCGCGCACTTCTCGACCTCGGCCACGGCCTCGCTGATCGACTTGCCCATCTCCAGCGTCGCCGTGCGGGCCAGCTCGGCTTTGTGCTGGCGCAGGTGGTTGGCGACGTTGTGCAGGTGTGAGCTGCGCTCGGCGAACGTTGTCTCGCGCCATTGCAAGAATGCCTGCTGCGCCTGCGCGAGCGCCTCGTCCACCTGCTGCTGCGTATAGGGCTCGAACGTCTCGATAACTTCTTCAGTAGCCGGATTGATTGATTGTATGCTCATTTTTTTGCTCTCCTGACCTTGTGCTGGCTCGCGCCAATGAACGCCGTTGCCCATTGGCGAGAGAGTGTGGGCGCGTTAGCACCCAAAGATAGTGTAGCGTGTCAAAATAATAGCTTCAAAGGCCCATTTCCTTTACTACCGGAAGTGATTGTTGGATGAGGTCCGCCGCCAGTTCCAGCGAAAAGAGGCCCGTATTGATGAGAAGGTGGTAGAGTCCGGGCTGATGTCCGTCGTTGCCATAGTAGCGCCGCAGGTAGCTGGCGTGCTCGTAATCTCTCTGCTCGATCATCTGCTCCGCGTGCAGGTGGTCCAGATCGAAGCGCTTCATAATGGTCTCAATGCGGTAGGGAAGGGGGGCGAAGACGTAGATATGCAGCGTGCGCGGCGCGTTATGCAGCAGAAACTGCGAGCCGCGCCCGACGATGACCACGTTCCCCTGCGTCGCCTGCTCCAGGATGACCCTCTGCGTCAACTGAAAGTAGGCCAGTTCTCTCATCTGGACCAGCACTGATGCCTGGCCGAGCAGAGAGCTATAGCTCGCCACGAAGGGATTGCTCGCCTGCAGCGCGGAGAGGATGTGTCTGGCCATGCCCGCAGTGCGTTCGTCCTGGCTCGTAGCCTGCTGTACATCCATATGGAGGCGCGTAGCGACCTCGTTGATAATTTCGGCATCGATATAGTTCAGCCCGCTCGCTTCGGAGACCACGCGGGCAACCGCCGCGCCGCCGCTGCCGAACTGGCGCGAAATCGTTACGACCACGCTGTCCTCGGGAGGATTGCCGGAGGGCATCTGTTCGCTTGCGTTCCATGTCGTCTCAGGGAGCAGTTGGGTTGCTCCCGGCTCTTTGCTATCTGGCTGGCCGCGACCTCGGAAAAAGTGTACCATGCCCGCATCCTTATCGGCGTAAAACAAGTCGTGCCTACAGGCGTCTCTTTCTTGCATGGTACAACGTGGAGCATCGTATATGCAAGCGCCAGGATCAGCGTGCTGAACCTTTTCAGGGCGTCTCAGCGGCGGGGAGTCAGGGAAGAGGAACTGAAGAGGTATTCTGTAATCTTCTCTTTAATTCCTCATTTTCCGCAACTATTTCTTGATAGTTGTTGGCTTTTAAAAACGAATCGCCTTCCCACCAGTTAATACCCATAGATTTTGCCTTATCCACCGAGGCAATCAACAGTCTTATTTTGATCGTCAGCAGCTCAACCTCCACCAGGTCAATTTTAATATCGCCGACGATCACCACGCCCTTATCAAGAATTCTATCTAAGAGATCGGCTAAATTCGTCGCTTGCAGGCTGGTCACTTGTTGTGCCATAAATGCCTCCTCATCCATGCGTAAAGCAGGGTGCTCATAGAAGGTCTCCCAGAGGACCTAAATCGAGATTCAAATCTTCATCGTTTAAACCAAAGGTCTTTTTCAGCTGTTCCATCCTCTCATCGAGCTGGAAAAAGGTGTCGCCGACTCTTTCTATTTCTTCGGCGTGTAACTGTCCCGCGTCTATGCGCCGGATAGCCTGCTTCTCCATAAGTTTGCGTATCAGGTCGATCAGCGTTAAGACGAGGCGAGCCAGCCCCTTTTCTACATTTTTAGAATCGATAGCAGCCTTAGGTGCCAGATAGCGGTCCCGTTCGTCGCCACTAATGGTTGGTACAGTTCCGGCTAGAACTTCTTCTTGACCGTTGCGGCTGTTTGTATCGATCAATCGTGGTGCATTTTCGCTCCTCGTCGCCAGTTCTGACACATCTAAAGAGTCGTCGCCCGGAGAAAAAGAACTCCAGGAAAGCACCTCTTTTTGATCGTATGCCGCCACGACGCTTTTGACCGAGGAGAGTAACAGTCCTAAGTTCAGATAAACAAGATCAATATCTGCTACCGAGAGCAGCACCTCTCCCTTCACCATAGCCCCTTTATCTAAGAGCCTGTCTAAAAGCTCCAGGAGGGTGAAACGTTGATGCTGAACTATCTGCTCACTGGTTTTGCTCATGCTCGTAAGTTTTTCCTAAGTGAAGTTGTAGGGCGGCCACGGGCCAGAGATTTCAAGCTCAAGTCCCATGGATGCATACTTCTCCATTAATTTTTTTCCTTGTTGACAAAAATTGGGCACTTTCTCTTGTTCTATCAGATAGACCGTATTGAGAACCATCTCCTTCTTTTTGCCGGTTAATTTTTGTGGCAGAGTTTTATTGAGCCTGGCCTCGTACACATCTTTTGCCAGTTCCTGGAAAATGGTCTCGGTGATTTCAGAGAGCTGCGCGAAGGCCGTGTCCTTGCGCTCCTCTTCTAGCTTTTTTCCCAGTAAATACGCGGTTCCTCGCGCTACTTTTGCGCGGGTCTGATCTTTGAGTCCGGGCTCATCCTGCGCGCTATAATGTATAAAAGTTTGATTATCGGCATACACCTTGAGTCCCCATTCAACCCGACCGGTAAACTTCGCGAGGAGCTTTTTGAACTTCTCCTCATCGTCCTGCAGCAGCTTTAAGGCGGCCTTTTCATCTTTGAGAATGGTACCGAACTTAAAGGGAACAATCGTGGAGTTCTGCATAAGCAGATCAACCACATCTTCATGCATCTGCAGCAGTGTTTCAGTTCTGCTTTGCCCTGTGGTCAGTTCAGAAAACAGGTTCTTTACCTGTTTCTGAAATGCAGCTATGTCGATCTCGCTCACCATCACGCGCATATCTTTTCCATTGATGGGATAGACTTTGTGCCGCTTATCAATGCCCAGCATGTCGCGTGGGATGAGGCACTTGCCCATCACGCTATAGGCGTAAAGCCCACGCTGCATGGGTGCTTGATCTTTCAGGGCCGCGCATGTTTCCACCTCCTCAATGGGAGCCGCTGTTTCTTCGCGCTCCACCTGGGGAGAGTGAAAAGAGTTAGAAGCCATAGATTGCATTTTCCTGTGCTTCCTCGCTCCCTTTCAAGCGTTTGTAAGAAGAGATTTCAAGGTCGGCGTTGAGCTTGATAAGGTAGCGCTCTTTTTCAAACACGCGGTATTCCGGTTTAATCGAAGCCAGATATTGATTCTTCTCAGCCACCTCGGCCTCGGCAATCCAATCCTGGCCGATAGAATCGATCCTGATGATGCGTATGCCCTTTGCGTCGACCGTCTCTTTCAAAAATTCTTTTACTTTATCGGTAACTTCAGAGATCATAAAGCGCCTCCTGAATGTATAGTTGTTGGTAAGGGGAGTCATGAGTGAGACTCCCCTGCTCCATCTGGTTACTTTTAGTATAGTGCGTGTACCAAACCAGTAGGGATGGGCCTTGCGTCCATCCGGTTCGGGGAACGCGATCAGGCCAGGGGC
>JALYTQ010000369.1 GCA_030854195.1 Chloroflexota bacterium | reverse complement strand
CTGGTCCGCCGTTCAGCTTGATCTCGCCCAGCTCCTGCTTCGACGTGCCGGGATGATCCGAGGTAAAGGTCACATCGACCGCCACGGCTATGAGCGGACCGACGCTGTACGCGCCCGTGCCAGCGCCCCGCGAACCCACCTCTTCCTGGACCGCCGACACAAAGAAGACGCCAGCCTGCATCGAATCGCGCCGCTCATAGATGCGTCGCATCGCCTCGACCACCGCGAACAGGCCCGACTTATCGTCAAGCGCCCGCGAGACCACGAGGTCGCCGCGCAACGGTTCCAGCTGAGCGGCCCGCGTGACCGCGCTACCAATAGGAACAAGCTGCTGAGCCTCCTCCCTATTCGCCGCCCCGATATCGATCCACATTTCAGAGAGTGGTGGAACCTTCCGCCTCTCCTCGCCGCTTAACGTATGGACGGGCTTGCGTCCAATCACGCCCAGAACGGGTCCCGTCGGCGTATGCACCTGTACGCGGTTGCCCGCCAGGGTTGCGCCATCGAAACCGCCAATCGGAGCGAAATAGAGAAAGCCCTGCTCATCGATGTAGCGAACGAGGAAGCCAATCTCATCGCAATGCGCGGTCAGCATCACGCGCGGCTGTTTATCGGGATGGAGAGCGGCGATGACATTGCCGTGAACATCGGTGCGCACCTCGTCGGTATAGTGTTGAATCTCTGCGCGGATGACCTGTTGCAGCGGCTGTTCGAAGCCAGAAGGGCTGGGGCTGTCGACCAAGCGGCGCAAGAAAGAGACGCGTGACTCATCCATAGGTAGCTCCTCATATATTAGGATGCAAAATCATGTATATACGACACAGGCTCCATCATGGTTGATGGAGCCTGTATTGTCAAGTACCCTGTGTTGAAACGTGTTAGCGTACGAACAGCTTGAGCACCTCATCGACGCCGGGATGAGTGCGGTTCAAGCGTAGATCCTCGGCACCAGTCGAGTCCGTTTGAACGAGCAAAATACCCTGTTGAATACAACTGTTCAGAAGCTCGCGCGCGGATTCGCGGGTAAGCCGACCACGGAAACGATTCTTCGGATTCACGGGATCGCCAATAAAATTAGAGACACCAATGATAGTACGCCAGGACCAGTTACGATCAATATAGTCAAGGAACTGCAAGAACTGGGGGTCCAGGACATCCATAGGCGGAGTCCCATACGGCAGTTGGAACTGCTGCGACCCTTGGTAGTTGACAGCAGGCATAGCGCCTGTCGTACCGGTTGACGTAGGAGGTGGATAGTTCCCTGGTTGGATAGCGGGAAGCGCACCGGTAATCCCCGTACTCATGGGGCTACCCGCGCCGCCGGGCACTAAAGGCACAAACTGATTGGCACTGCTGATTAAATCTCGGCTCACGGTTCCTGGAATACCAACAACAATAACAGTTTTGTTCAAACGTAACTTTAGACGCGCACTAATGCGTGTAAAATCTTTATCACCCGTCATCAAAACGAAAGTCGTGATGGTGGGACGATCAAAAACGGTTTCAATGATATCCATCAACATATTCAAGTCAACAGTACTTTGAACCACGGTGCTCTGTACAATAGTGCTGCTATTACCAGCATTGATAGCTGGCATATGACCAGTATTACCTGTACCGGTATGCGGATTAGCGGGCAGGGGATAGCCTAAAGGACCAGTACCGCCCCCAAGAGGACCCGTCGGGCTGTTCTGGCCGTAGGGATTCTGGTACGATCGATAGGGTTCACGCTGCTGATAATCGGGCATACTATAGTTCTCATCGGGGGGCTGCTCATCTTCTAGCGGAAGATTCTCATCAAGCTCATTTTGCGGAGGGAGATGTGCATCTTGATCCGTCGCCCATCCATTGTTCGCCGTCGACGCATTCAGTGCGGGGAGCGCACCAGAATTGCCAGTGACCCCGGAAGGCCACTGCCTTGGGCTAGCGGGAAAGGCTCCCGTCCCCTGTTCGGAGACATAGCTAGAAGAACCAGGAGACCCGAGCGCACCAGTGGGGGTATTACCAGAAGCATAATGAATAGTTCCCATACGAATACGGTCTCGCTGTTTAGCGGGACAGTCAACGCGATCGATCATCGCCGCCGTCAGGCTCCCTTTGAATGGCTCCGGTTGTCGAGACCAATCCGCATAAGCGCGGGCGACCATAACAGTGCCATAGCGACGGGCAACAGCGATCAGTTCCTGTGGGTCAGGCTCTCGTCGTTGAATATTCAGCATACTGTATCGTATGTTCTCAAAATCGATGAATAAAGCAATATCTTCGGGCACAACCTTCTCCTCTCATGGGGAGAAACCGCGCAGGCCAAGATTTATGATTGTTCAGGTGCTCGGACAACCTTGCAGTGCGTCCTGTAGCTATGAGCATATCATACTTTATTGGTAAAGTCGAGAGGTCTGCGCTTTACTTTGCGTACCTACTATGGTATATTCTGTAGTTGGAAAGGCTTTGGCTGATTTGTAAAAAGAATGTATTATAATGGAACTAACGAAATCCAAGCATCTCGATGATACAATCTGCCCGGTAGTCTCTCCCTCAATGGAGAAGAACCGAGGGACGACCCCCGGTTCTTTCCCTACGCATTCATACATTTTACTTAGCTAACGTGCCATTCCAACGAGTTCGCGCTGGTGTTCTTTGAGAAAACGATGGAGCAGGCCCGCGTCTGCGGCAATGTGCTCTTCAATCTTTTCCTCAGAGTTAGCGTTCAATAAATCGTACAGGCTAGCGATATCATAACGCGCCTGCACCTTAAGCTGGCCTTCACTATCGAAGGCTTCAACGAAGAGACCGTCCTCTTCTTCCTGGATGGCGATACTCTTCACGTCGATCTGGTCAAGCACCTGTCCTATCGCATGCAAGATGCTCGCGTAACTGAACGTGGCCGGCATTGATTCCTCCCTAAATAATTTGGAGATTATTTTTTCTTGTTTCGAGTTACTAGTAGGACTACACTGTCAAACTGCAACACCGTTATGAGTCAGGTGGTTTGTCAGCCTCCGTACTACTTTCTGCCTCAGATAATTTTATCATACCATCCTACCATACGTCAAGGTCAACGCGCGGCGCTCACTTCATTGGTTATAGATCCTGTCCAGGACCCGCGCGGCGCGACCTCTGAAGTTTCTTTGTCGGGTGCATTGAGAATCTCTATCGCCTTGAGCCGCCAGAAACGCGCACTGGCTGGTCGCTTGAGCGAGAGAAATTCCGCCAGCGCCTCATCGGTCATATCGGGTCTGGCTTTGAGCGCTTCAATGGTCATTTGTAGCTTATCGGGATTTACGTCGTTGCTTACCGATACCAGTGCTGGATTGGAGCTCTGTTTGCCGGTGCGTCCTACGTTGGTGGCATCCCCTTCGATAGTAACGAATTTGCCTGTAATGGGCCGCTCGCTTTTCTCTAGTTCGGTCGTCTCGGGCGCGCTATCGCTGCTCGGCGAGCGCTGGTTGAGCGTGGTTAGCAGCGTCGATGCGTTCAGACGCGCGCTCCCCGCCGTCAGTGCGCGTTGTAAGGTAGCAATGGGCAATTGCGTCTGCTTCGCCAGTTCGCCCAGCGCTGTCAGGTGCTGCTCTTTTTCGAGATGATCCTCTACCGACGCTTCGGTGATCGTCTCGGCCATCATTGTATAAACAATACCTAGCAGAGGAAACGCGCTTGCCATAAAGGGAAAGACGCTGGTGAGCCACGGAGCCGTCGACTCCGCCGAGCTGAGCATAACGGGACTGTGAAACTGTTTTGCGTAGGCCCAGTTGACTCCCCACGAAAAGACTGTGCATATGACGATAAGTAGCCAGTGCTGCCAGACCGCTCGCGGCGTGCGGTACTTGCGATACCTGCGAAACGCTGTCCAGGAAAGAAGATAGACGGTAACATCAATACTTATGGCTATTGCATAGCTTACTGCCCACCACCAGACCCCCTCTGGCCCCTGTGAAGGCTCAAAGGATGCGAAGAAGTAGGCGACGTGTGGAATCGATGCCGCCAGAAATACGGCGAACGCGATCCAGAAGAAATATTTCATAGGCTTAGTTGGTTCCTCCGCAGCTTTTACGCTTTATACACTTAGTAATAAAATGGTATCTGCTGATATAGGCGGACGTCAATCAGGAGAGTATCATGTTGGTACTTTCAGGCTAACTTCCCCCAATTTAAATTCAGTAGGGATGGGGCTTGCCTCCATCCGGCTCGGGGACCACTGTGTGACCGGATGG
>JALYTQ010000368.1 GCA_030854195.1 Chloroflexota bacterium | reverse complement strand
CTGAAGAGAAGCGCGCCATAGCTGCCTTGCTTCACAATTACGTATTTCAAGCCCAGCGCGAAGAGCTCGCGCACGCCAGCCAGAATGCTTGCCTGCCCGGTATAGTGGCGCACCTCTTCCTCGCTCATCAGAAGGATATCCACGCGCTTCATCACCTCGGTCAGGCGATCGCGGGCGATATTGATCCACAGCTCCATCGTATCGAGTACGATCAGGCGGGCATGGGGAGCCTGGTCAAGCACCTCCATCTGCAGATCCGGCTGAATATTGGCAAGAAAGAGCAGATCGCTATCCTGATACTCGGCGGGAATCTGCGGGTGAAAGTCCGCGTAGACGCCCAGCTGCGTATCGAGAGTATCGCGGGTATTCATATCCATATGATAGCGGCCACGCCAGTAGAAGGTCTTCCCTTCCTGGATCTGCAGACCGGCGAGATTCACGCGGCGCTGGCGCAAGAAATCGAGGTGTTCACGCGGAAAGTCGCTGCCGACGATCGCGACCAGGTTCACCTGATCGTAGAGCGACGCGGCGGTCGAAAAGTACGACGCGGCCCCGCCGAGTATCCCTTCACGGCGCGCAAAGGGCGTCTCAACGGCATCGAAGGCCACGGAACCAACAACAAGAATAGGCACTCCATCCTCCACAACAAAAACTGTTACGATACATGCTCGTAACGCTAAACAGGTGTAGCATCGCTCAAATGTTCGATCACGCCATCGAGAAAGGCCACGGTGCTATTGAACTTCTCACGCGCCATCTCACGCGCGGGCGCGGTATTCAACGACTGGTAGAGTTCAATAAAGCGCTCTTCGATATGCCTCAGAATGGCCGCCAGCACCTCGCCGGTCAACGTACGATTGGGATAGCGTACACCGAACTCAATTAGAGATGTTACCACAGCCAGGCCACTTAGTCGACCAAGCTTGTCGGCATCGTAGAGAATCAGTCCTTCGATGGGCGCGTCGTCTCGCTCCTCAGCGGTGATGGGGTTCGCATGCGCAAGAATCGCCTGCTCGACTCTTGCAATGCGCTCAGGTGGGACATCCAGTTCGCGCAAGAACGCTACAGCCATAGCCGCGGATTGCACCTGGTGGTCCTGAAATCCATGCACGGACGTTGATATATCGTGCAAATAGGCAGCAATGATCAACGCATCATTATCGAGCGCCACCGGCTCGTCCTGGGCTTCCAGTTCCAAAGCAAACATCTTACAGTTCGCAACTACCGCACAGACGTAGCGAAAGCCCTCCAGTCCTAACAGCTCCTCCGCGTGTTGAGCAACGGCCTGTACGACTTCTGTATTCTTCAACGATTAAACCTTCCCAGTAATGTTCTCGCTCGCGAACAGTCGGCGCAGAGCCGACGTGTAAGGAGCACGCAGTATGCCTTTTTCAGTGATAATGGCGCTCACCAGGGCGTGAGGCGTCACATCGAACGCGGGATTGGCAACCTGCACGCCTGCTGGTGCGAGCGCGACGCCACCCACGCTCGTTACCTCGTCTGGATTGCGCTGCTCGATCGGGATAAGCTCTCCCGACGGTAGCGTCAGGTCGATGGTAGAACAGGGGGCGACGACGTAGAACGGAATAGAGTGGGCCTGTGCCAGTACCGCAACGCTGTACGTCCCAATCTTGTTTGCCACATCGCCATTGGCAGCGATGCGATCGGCCCCCACGAAGACGGCCTTGATCGCGCCCTGCTGCATGAAGTGACCGGCCATGTTGTCAGTAATCAGCGTCAGAGGGACGCCTTGCTGCTGCAACTCCCAGGCGGTCAGGCGCGCACCCTGCAGGACCGGGCGC
Organism: Chloroflexota bacterium; assembly: GCA_030854195.1. Lineage (GTDB taxonomy): Bacteria > Chloroflexota > Ktedonobacteria > Ktedonobacterales > Ktedonobacteraceae > JACDAE01. Next base: position 2,426 of record JALYTQ010000368.1, on the reverse strand, counting down.
GTCTCATCAACAAATACATGGATATGCTTGCCCGCCTGTTGGGCCGTATAGATAGGAGCCAGGGCGGTTCCCATCCCCGAAGTAGCGAGCGCGCCAGCGTTACAGTGAGTCAGCAATGTATCACCATCAGCGATCAGCTCCGCCCCGTACGCACCCATCTGGCGGCAGGCGGCGACATCCTCGGCAGCGATCGCCAGAGCCTCGTCACGCAGGCGTGCCAGCATGTTTTGTGGAGGCGTCATGTGATCGCTGCAACGCTGCATACGTTCAAGCGCCCAGAACAGATTGACGGCGGTCGGACGCGTGCGAGCAAGCAATTGTCCTACGGCGGTGAGATGGGACTGAAGGGCAGCGCTTGCTTGCATTCCCTCACTGTCCGCACCCTCTTCGCGTAAGAAGCGCTGGGCGGCGAGCAGCATCCCCAGGGCCGCCGTCACCCCGATCGCCGGAGCGCCGCGTACCTTCAGCGTCACTATCGCGTCAGCCACCTGTTGTTCGTGGGTCAGACGAAGAAAGACAACCTGCCGCGGTAGAAGCGATTGGTCAAGCATACAAACAGCCCCTTCCTCCCACCACACCGTACGTACACGCTGATGTTGTGCAGCCATGAAATAGTGGTCTCCTTCTTGCTTGCCGGTGGGAGCATTGCGCGCCGGGCGGCCAAAGTTGGCATATCTCCCCATGATGTAACGGAGAGAATAGTATACTCTGAGCGTGCAAACCCAATAGTACTAACTTATGCGCTATAAATAGCGAGAATTCCACACGAGTATGTTACCATGATAATCAATACTTCACGCTACTGCAAGTACACGTGACTGCGTTAAGACATGTTACTGATAGCGTTGGTTGTCCGTTCCACTACACAGAAGGATAAAGCCTTTCCGCGCCGACTGTATCCTATGATACAGCTTCTGCACTACCGGAAGTACGCTATATGCTATCACTTGCATGGAACGGACAAGATGATAATTGTAGCTATCGAAGGGATTGTAGCGCATGGCCCGGGTGGAAATCAGGGAGAGTTCCTGGTCCTTTGAACAAATCTACGACGAATATAAGACACCTATTTATAACTATGTGTATCACCTGGTAGGCGATCGCGAACAGGCAGATGATCTGACACAGGACACCTTTTTGAAGGCGTTCCGGGCACTGCCGAAGATGGATGCGAATCTGAAGCTATCAGCGTGGCTTTATCGTATCGCGACAAATACCGCGTATGATGCACTGCGTCGTCGCAAATTGATAGCATGGCTACCGTGGCAAGATCTCGATCACGAGCCTGCCGATGTGGAGAGCGCTGATCCACAAGAGATTTATGGCACGACGGAATTGGTACGAGCAGCGCTCCGGCGTATGCCCCAGCAGTATAGAGCCGCGTTGCTCTTGTATACGCAGGAGGGCTTCTCGTATAGCGAGATTGCCCGCACGCTCAATATTGCTGAGAGTGGTGTCAAGATGTACCTATCACGTGCCCGACAATCGTTTAGGGAGCATTACAAGGTTCTGGAGCAAGGAGGAGTTGCAAGATGAACTGCGAGCAAGTCAAGGAATTACTCAGTCCCTACCTTGACAATGCGCTCGCCCAGGAGGAACGCCGCACCGTCGTCACGCATCTCGCGCATTGTGCCGAGTGCAACAGGGTGCTTGCTGACTTCCAGCATTTTGATACCCTCCTCGCCCGCATGCCTCGGATGGCTCCAGATGCCGCTTTACGCGAGCGGATATTCTCTTCGCCCGCATATTTTGAGTTGACCGGAACTTCTGGCGCGCTCGACAGACGCGCACAGCCAACTACCCCTCAGCAGCGCGTACAACCAGGCGCACATCCATACCTTGTCGCTCTGCCCGCCAGAGATCCTGACCAATCAGCCTCTAGAGGCGCAATTGAAACGGCAAGCAAAGGGTCCAGAAGAAAGCGCGGCGGTTGGGAACAGCGTGTGATGCAGGTGGTGATCGCGGCAACCGTCTTGCTCACGCTGGGCGTGGGAGGCTTCATTGGATGGAACCTGTGGCAGAAGCAGACGGCAGTGGCGAACAACAGCGGTGGCATCACACCTCCGGCAGCGCTCCAGCAGGGACCCATTCCGGCGGGAATGCGCTTCGTCTTCCTGCGCAACGGTGCTCTGTGGAGCGCTCCTACCGATGGCGGAGACGGAGTGCGCCGCCTGACGGCAGCGCAGAGCGTTGTCGCGACAAGTTGGACGGTGAGGCCAGCGCTCGTCGGACGCTACGCGGGCAACATGCTGGCCTACATCGACCTGAAGCAGGGGTTTGTGCATACCATACGCAGCGATGGACAGAACGATACCGTTATCCGGCAACCATTGTTCCCGTCCGGTCAGGCACTCCAGTGGCAAACGACGACGGGAGCGACGATACGCGACAGCCTTACATGGTCGCAAGATGGCAGCATGTTGGCG
>JALYTQ010000367.1 GCA_030854195.1 Chloroflexota bacterium | reverse complement strand
ATCGTATAGTGGGCAACCGGATGGACGCAAGGCCCATCCCTAATGATTGGAGGGAAATAGGGCTTGTCAGTAACACAGGAAAGCGGTAGACTCTTGCGCAGAGATGACAGACGAAAGGTCGACGAGGCGAGAAATGGTAAAAAGGAAAGGCAGAATGCACATGCAGCAAGTGACCCATATTGAGGTAGTGCTGGGCGATTGGCAGAAGCTTCCTGATGAATGCCTTGCCTGGAGCGAGGAGTGGAAGTATGTGAATGGCGGCATTTATGCCATCGCGCAGGCCGAAGTGAGGCGTGAGCTGAGCGCTGGCGAATGCGCGCTGCTCGCAGAGCTGAAGGCTAGCGGCAAGATTGTTGATGGGAGCAGCCGTTTGCGGGCGGTTGAAGCCAGGGCGGTTAAGATAGAGCTGCCGGACTGGGCTGAACCCTAACAATAGGAGATGTGTCCTGTTAAATGTTCCCTACTTGCACGCGTTACGATTGTCTTCTACACTACACTAAGAAGGACATACGCCTTCCTCTAAGTCAAAAAACTTGGATGTGTTTGCAATGGGGCGTATGCACCTTCCTTCTCGATAGGAAGTGAAAGGACAGCGATGCAGAACAATTCCTATCCGCTCGGTATCGAGCAGGGCGCTGAGACCGCTCGTCTGGTAGATCAGGACACGGTGCTGACCAGGAATATGGGCGCGCTTTTTCCTGTGCCGGTGGACTCCCATACTGAATGGAGGGTGCTCGACCTGGGCTGTGGTCCGGGCGGCTGGGTTCTAGAGGTGGCGCGCGCGTATCCAGAGATGACCGTCATCGGCGTAGACCTGAGCAAAACAATGCTCGACTATGCGCGGGCGCTGGCCCAGGTCAAGCTGCTGCACAACGTCGAGTTCACGCTGATGGATGTGACCGCGCCGCTGGCATACCCCGACGCCTCCTTCGATTTCGTCAATGGGCGTCTGCTGTCTAGCTTCATGCGCCAGACTACCTGGCAACCAGCGTTACGCGAGTGGACGCGCACCCTGGCACCCTACGGCGTATTTTGCTTCACCGAACCCGCCTGGCCGCGTACCAACAGCCCTGCCTTCGAGACCTATACCAATCTCACCCTGCGCGCCCTCTGGCTGAGCGGACAGAGTCCGTCGCCGGATGAAGAGCGGGCGGGCATTACGCCCTTCATGGCAGGCTTCTTGCAAGCTGCCGACTACCAGGATATCCAGCAGGCAGAGCACGTACTCGATTTCTCGACCGGCGGCGATGGTCATCAGGCGTGGTACGAGAATTGCAAAATCGCGTTCAAATTATTACATCCGTTTTTGCTCAAAATGAACGTAACGAATAAAGAAGAGATAGAGGCGCTCTACGAGCAGGCATTGTCGGATATGCTCTCGGGCCGCTTTGAAGGCGCACTCACGTTTTTGAGCGTCTGGGGTAGAAAACCAGGAGAGCGTTGAAAAGGAAGAGTTCAAGGGGTGCGCTTGCAGAGGCGCGCCTCTTTTTTCTATGGCGCACTCTTGCATTGCTGTGCATATAGGTGTAAAATGCATATATAGGTAAAAATATGTATGGGAAAACGCGAGTATGATCAAACAGGTGCTAAGGGCTAGCAAGGAGGCGACGATGGTTCGGATGAAGGCGTGTATGGCATTAACCTTAGAGACACACGTAGAGGTGTGTTATTGGTGCAGGAACATCATTTAAAGGAGAGAATTTTCACTCTTCCTGCTCGTGTCCAGAGATGGATGAAAGAGGTAACGATGGAAGATACGGTAATCAGGGTGCAGTTGTTTGATGAGGGGATCTGCCGCGTAGAATTGCCCAGGATGTCGCTGTATGCAAAAGTGTATTGTAATGACGAATGTTTATTCAGCTTTGCACCGTCTGTGGGTGAAAAGAACTGCAAGGACTGTGATGAGCCGACCTGCGATTGCGCCGAACGGAACGCTGGTGCGACAGGCGGCTGCCAGTTCCCGCTGGAGCGCTACGAGCGGCTGCGCATCGACGTATACGATGAGCAGGATGTAGAGTTGCTCCTCAGTGTCTCCTATATTCTGGCCTGGGAAGGTCTGAGGCGCGAGACAAAATATGCCACGATCCGCGACCTGGATGTACAGGTGGTATCGAGCAAGCACTATATGCGCGAGCACGCCTTCGTGTAGAAAACGTGCTGCGCGTTGTGGCTATTAGAGAACGGGCCATTGTGGCTTGACGTTGATATTGGCGCGCCGGTAGAGTTGCTGCGCGTGCTCGCGTGCCTGCGTTATCACCTCGCGCTCATCCAGGGTGAGCAGACGGCCCTGGGCAACCACGATCCTGCCATCTACAACGACGGTATCGACCTCGCCGCCGGTTGCCGCGTAGACCAGCGTGGAGACCGGGTTGATGGAGGGCGTCGTGTGCAGGCGCTCAAGATCGACGACGACCAGATCGGCCTTCTTGCCCACTTCCAGCGAACCAATCTCCTGCTCCAGCCCCAACGCCCGCGCACCATTGATCGTCGCCATCTCCAGCACCGTCTCGGCGGGAACGATCAGGGGATCGAGCGTCACAGCCTTGTGAAGAATCGCCGCCATCTTCATCTCGCGGATCATATCATAGTCGTTATTGCTTGGTCCACCGTCGCAACCCAGCGCAACGTTGACTCCCCTTTCCAACATCAGCGGCACCTTGCACACCCCCGATGCCAGCTTGCTATTGGATGAAGGATTATGCGAGATGTGGGTATGGGTGGCCGCTAGCTTGTCGATCTCCGGTGGTGTGAGCCAGACCATGTGGACCAGGACCGAGCGGGGTCCGAGCAGTCCGACGCTTTCGGCATAGTCAACTGGGGTGAGGCCAAACTTTTCGGCGAGATAGGTCTTATCGGCCTCAACCTCTGCCAGGTGCATGGTGATGCCCATATCCCGCTCGCGGGCCAGAGCGGTCATCTCGCGGTACAGTTCGGAAGTGACGCCGCCGGGCGTTCGGGGTCCGAACCAGACGTGGATGCGCTCGTTGGCCGCGCCCTGCCACTTGCTATGCATATCCAGTACGCCCAGCAGGCTGGTCTCGCGGCTCTCGATCATGCCGGGATGCATCGAGTTCTTCTGCGTCGCGTAGGTGCCGATATCCATCACGATGCCAGCCAGGCAGGCGCGAATGCCACTCTCCTCGACTGCGCGTGCGATACCGTCGAAGCCGTAGCGGTGCGCGAGCATCGATTCCAGGAAGGTCGTCGTGCCGGAGCGCAGCATCTCGGCGATGCACAGGCGCGCACTGACATAGCCATCGTCGTGCGTAAAGTTGCCTTGCAGCACCCAGACGCGCTCGCAAAGCCACTGGATGAGCGCCATATCGTCGGCGCAGCCACGGATCAGCGCCTGGGCGAGGTGCACATGCGTATCGATCAGGCCGGGAATAATCAGCTTCCCACCCACATCAATGACCTCTTCGCCGGAATAGCGTTCCCGCAAGACTGACGTTTTATCGATAGCGACGATGCGGTTCTCCTGAATCGCCAGCGCTCCGTCCGTGAGAATGTCGCGCCGCTCGTTCATCGTGATGATGGTTGCGTTCGTAAATAGCATAGCAATCTCCTATGGACCTACAAAGAACGGATGTTTCCCATAGTGTACTTCCTGGTACGCATTTCTGCCACTGATCTCAGACGGTTTCTCCGTATGAGAGGAAGACTCTCATAATTTAGTACGCCTTCCAGGCGTAGACGTGCTTGTAGCCTGTGTCGACGGTGTTTGTGGCCGTCTCGCTGCCTTCCATATGACCATCTGGAAAGACGTAGCCATTAATGGCTAATACATACGTCGCGTCGACTGTGTTGGTGCATTGGAGATTGAGATGCCTGTCTGTCGTGATTGTTCCCTGGCAGTTATATATAGCACTCTTCTGTGTACCATGGAGCTGTTGGAAGGTTGTTTGCATACTGACATTGCCCTGCTGATCTTGCGATTGCAGGGTGAAGGTTACGATTCCGTCGGCATATCCTGAAGCCGTGCCGCTGTAGGACGATTTAAGCTGTACATAAGTGCTTGCAGTGGGCGTGTAAGCGGTTTTGGAAGCACTTACGATAAGTGCGGCATTTGTAGCATCGGCAGCTTGAGCAGTAGCTGTAACGTTATTGGCCTGGGCAGTTGAGGTGCTTGCAAAGTTGTTCGTGCTTCCGGCTGGCGTATTTGTCGTAGTATTTGTTGTGCCGACAGAGGGATGATTGCTGGTGTAAATATAGAAGATACCGAGGCCGCCTATGATAAGCAGCAAGACCAG
>JALYTQ010000366.1 GCA_030854195.1 Chloroflexota bacterium | reverse complement strand
CTCGGTCATTGGGCCGGATGGAGGCAAGCCCCATCCCTACTATACCTGCATGAGCACCTTCAATACGCCCTTCTGCTCGGCATAGCGAAAGGCTTCTATGCCATCATCCAGGGCGTAGCGCGCGCTTATGAGCTGCTGCACATCTACCATCTTCTGGCTCAAAACGCGCAGGGCGGGAGGAAAGGGACCGCAGCGCGAGCCCTGCACGCAGATCTCGTCGATGACGATGGGGGCGAGGTGGAGGGTGCTGCTCGCGGCAACGGTGCTCTTTAAGATCAGCGTTCCCCTGGGGCGCACCAGGCGCATAGCCAGCGCGAGACCCTGTTCCGAGCCGCTGCACTCAACAACGACATCGGCGCGCCTGCCTGCATTTTCCGTGGCGCGCACAAGGCGGTCGAGCAACTGCGTAGCAATGCCGCGCTTCTGCGCCAGGGCCAGTTTCTCTTCGTGCTTGCCAACCATCGTGATCTCGCAGCCGGTCAGCGCCAGCACCTGTGCCGCCAACTGGCCCATCTTGCCATCGCCGAGCACCACGATGCGGTCCGTTGGCTTCAGATGAACCTGTTCGAGCATTTCGAAGTTCGCGGCGAGCGGTTCCACGAAGACTGCTTCCTCGTCGCTTACATTTTCGGGTACAACGTGCAGATTCTCGATGGGGAGCAGCACATAATCGGCGAAGGCTCCATCGCGATTGAGGATGCCGAGCGTGGTCCGCCGTGGACACTGCGTCGGCATGGCGTGCGTGCAGTACCAGCAGCCAGGACGGTGGCAGGCGGCGTTGATCTCACCGACGACGCGCTTGCCCAAAAGATGCTGCGCGCCATAGCTATAGACTTCCTCGACAGTGCCCACAAATTCGTGTCCCAGCACTCCCTTAAAGCTCATGTAGCCACGCACGATCTCTAGATCGGTATTACAAATGCTCATAAGCGAGACGCGTATCAATGCCTCGCCCTCTACAGGTGTCGGAGGCGGATACGCCTGCTCCAATGTTAGCTCTGTTCCGCGATAGACCAATGCGCGCATAAATGAACTCCCTTTGCAAAGCAGCCTTTTCTTTGCACAGTATAGCATGTCTTGCCGACACACCTGAAAGTACTACCTTTTATTGATAATCAAAACTAGGGGCTAAATATGCATTACAGGCAGAAATATACTTATTTATGAGGCTTGTAATCCATATCTTAGACCTGTATACTGATGACGCAATAGCATCACGATCAGTTTCATCTTGGAGGCAATTATTCATGGGTTACGATCCAAACCAGCCGCCACAAGGGCAGCCGGGACAACCAGGGCAGCCACCATATCGGCCATCATCAGATATACCGCCGACGCAGTACGTTCCTCAACAGCCTTACGGTCAGCCTCAGCAGTTCCCGCCGCAAGGTCAGTATAACGCGCCACCCCCACCGCAACAGCCTTACGGTCAGCCGCCCTTTAACCAGGTGCCGCCGTTACCGAACTACGCTCAGCAGCCGCCACCGCAACAAAAACGCTCCCTGCGCTGGCTCTGGATCACGCTGGGCATCGTCGGCGTGCTCATTGTTGCCGGTTGTGCAATCTGCGGCATTATGACAGCGAACGGCATTGGCTTCCTCGCGCAGAAGGCCGGTCCCGTCGTGGCTGTCGACCAGTACTATGCCGCCGTCCAGAAACAGGACTACACGACGGCCTATTCGTTTCTAAGCCCCGATGCAACCCTGACATCGCAGAACCAGACAGTCCCCGTCGGTGGCTCGCAGCAGGGCTATGCCCAGGCCGCGCAACTGCTTGACGCGAACTTTGGGGTCGTAACCAGCCATACCGTTGCCACCACCGGATCAGATACAACGGTGCTCACAATCAATGTCACACGCGCAAAGCACGCGCCCTATTCCGTCCGCTTCACAATGGTCCAGATAGGCGATGCCTGGAAGATCAAAAACATGGAAGGCGGCTTCTAGATGCAGGGTAGAGGTCGATGAACGAGTACGATCTAATCGCGCCCTTTTATGATATCGAGCACGCGCAGTTCGGCGAGGACCTGGATATGTACCGCAACTTCGCTGAACTGAGCGGCGGCAAGATACTTGAGCTGGCATGCGGGAGCGGGCGCGTCCTCCTCCCTCTGGCCCAGGACAGCTACGCTGTGACCGGAGTCGATACTTCGGCAGCGATGTTGGCGATCGCGCGCGATCGGCTGCAAGAGAGCGGACTGAGCGGGCGCGTTACGCTGGTGCAGCAGGATGTCAGCGTCCTGGATTTGGGACAGAAGTTCCGCCTTGCCTTTATCGCCCTGGGCTCCTTTGGACATATCGCTACGCGCAAAACGCAGCGGCTCACGCTCTCAGCGGTCCGCGCCCACCTGAGTCCCGGCGGCACCTTTATCGTCGATATCAGCAACGCCGATGCGCGCTATATGGAAGGGCTCGGCAGTCATATCCTGCATCAGGGCACGTGGTGGCGCGACGATGGGACGCTGCTGACCCATTTCGTCAGCCCCACGAACGCGACGGATTCCCATCTATTAGAACTGACGCACTTCTACGATCAACATAGCCAGAGCGGCACGGTGCAGCGCACGACCGTCACGACCCATCTCTACCTTTTCGAACGCAGCGAGATCGAGCTTCTGCTGGAACAGGCGGGCTTCGTCGTCAAGGATGTCTATGGCGACTATGATTTCGGACCCTATCAGCTGGAGAGTCCGCGCATGATCTGTATCGCGGAGGCCCGCTGAGACGTATCAGAACTGGGAAAAAGGGAAAGGATTGCCCTGATGTCGTATACATCTAATACGCCACTACACGAGTGGAAACTGACGCCGGAGCAGGCCATCGCGCTACAGCGCGAACTGGCCGGGCGCATTATCCTTGAAGATCGCCTGGGCGAGGTGCGCCACGTCGCGGGAGTCGATATGGCGATCAATGAAGAGAACGAACGCGCGCACGCCGCCGTTGTGCTGCTCACATACCCCGAGCTGGAGGTAGTCGAGCGGCATATCTACGAAGAGCCGCTGCGCATGCCCTACATTCCCGGCCTGCTCTCGTTCCGCGAGGCACCCTGCGTGCTGGGCGCGTTCCACAAACTGCGTCAGCAGCCGGATCTCGTCATGGTCGACGGGCAGGGCATCGCCCACCCACGGCGCATCGGTATCGCGGCGCACCTGGGACTCTGGCTCGAAATACCCACGATCGGCTGCGCCAAATCCATTCTTACCGGCACCTACGACAAAGCAGCGCTCGGCGAAGAGGCAGGCTCACACGTCCCCCTGACCCATAAGAAAGAAGTCATCGGGGCCGTCGTGCGCACCCGCACCCGCGTCAACCCCATGATTATCTCGTCGGGCCATATGATTAGCCTTGAGACGAGCATCAAATATGTGCTCGCCTGCAGCAAGGGCTACCGCCTGCCGGAGCCGACGCGTCTCGCCGATAAGCTCTCGAAGGACAATAGCTGGCAGGAGCCGGATCAGGACGAGCAGCAACCGACGCTGTGGGGATAACTACTCCACGTTTTTATACAGTGGCACGGTAAAATAGAACGTCGTACCCTCATTCAAAACAGTATCAAAGTAGATCTTGCCACCGTGCTGCTCGACAATCAACTTGGCGATCGAGAGGCCCAGGCCATAGCCGCCCATCTTCGACTGCTCGCTATGATTCGACTGGTAGAAGCGCTCGAAGATATGTTGGCGGTCATCGGCAGGAATACCATAGCCGGTATCAGCGACCGAGATCAGCGCGAAACGCTCATCGTAGCGGCGCGCACTGATCGTCACAGTTCCCCCCGGCGGCGTATACTTGATTGCGTTCGAGACCAGGTTATTCAAGACCTGTTTGAGGCGCTGGGGATCGATATAGAGCGACGGCTCGTCGGCGGAAACGTCCTGCTGCAGCTCCACTTCGGCCCTGAGCGCCTGCGGCTGCAGACTACTGACGATCTGGCGCGCCAGGCTGCGGAACGGCACCTCCTGCGGCTTGATCTCGAACTGACCCAGGTCCGAGCGCGTCATAAAGAGAATATCCTCGACGATCGAGATCAACTGTTGCACGCCCTCCTGCGTATAGCCGAGATAGAGGCTCTGCTCATCGTTCAGTGCTCCCATGTGGCCCTGCAGAAGGAGATCGATAAAGCCATGCACCGAGTTCAGCGGAGTGCGTAGCTCGTGCGAGACCATCGAGACAAAGTTTGAGCGCACCCGATTAGCCACATTCAGCGCCGACATATCGCGGGCGGTAAAGACCGCGTAGGAAACACCCTGTATCTTCACAGGCGTCACG
>JALYTQ010000104.1 GCA_030854195.1 Chloroflexota bacterium | reverse complement strand
TGGTAGAGTTAAATAAAAAGGTTGTTCATCTTGGTACGCTCGTCGATACGGCCCTGGGGCAGGCGCTGGAGGCGATCAAGACAAAAGACCTCGCCACGTGCGGTCTGGTGATTGCCTCGGAAGCCTTCGTCGATGAGACGCGCATCCAGATCGAGCAGCAGGCGTTTCGGCTCCTCACCTTGCAGCAGCCGCTGGGAATCCGCGATCTGCGTTTCGTCACCTCGTCGGTGGTGATCGCCGGAGACCTGGAGCGCATTGGCGATGGTGCCGAGGGTATTGCTCAGCTCATCGTACGTATGGCATATCCCCAGCAGGAAAATCAAGATGAAGTGGTCGCAGTTCCGGCATCTACGCTCGCTGCCACGCTTCACACACCCGCGTCATCGCTCACTGAAAATACCATTATGCAGGGCGTGCTCGATCTGGGCCAGGAGGCGCGCCGCGTACTTCAGGGAACCATCCAGGCATTCTCGGCACGCAATGCGCGGGCCGCCCGCTATCTCTGGGAAGAGGATGATGTTGTGGATGTACGCTATCACATGGTGCGCCACGACCTCATGACGATGATGGAGGGCGAACACGCCGTTCCCGCCCTGGCGAGTGACGCGTTGATATTGCAACGCATGACCTACTATCTGTGGATCGCGCACAACCTGGAGCGCGTGGCGGATCATTGCACCAACATCTGCGAGCGCATCGTCTTTTTTCTCGAAGGCGACGCAACGATTATTCCGACAAAGGAGTAATACTAGAGCGAGAACTTGCTAAAGAAGCTCCAGATGACCTCATTGGCGCTGATCACATGGGTTGTACCGGGTTGGCCCGGCCAGGTATGCGCGCCGTCACTGATACGGTAATGCCTGACAATGGTTCCGGCGGCACAGTGCGTCCACTCAATGCCTGTAACATCGCCTTTCTGGAAAAACTGTGTGGAATTTCCTGAGCACTGGTCGATCTTCAACCATACATTCAAGTAATCCTGCACAGCCGCCATACGCCGGTCCGCATTCCCGTCGTAGGGGGCAAGGGTATCAGCAAGGCCATGCAGCTCCAATGAGGCCATAGGGCGCGTAGCATTGCAGGCACCGAAAGGATAGTAGGCACCTGAGACCGTCGCGATCGCAGTAATACGCGTCGAAAGGGCACAGGCCACGCGATACGCCATACCGGCACCCAGCGAGATCCCCGTCACATAGACGCGCTGCGTATTGATGCAGTAGTTTTTCTCAAGGCTATTGAGCATATCGCGCGTGAACTGTACATCGTCGGCGTCGCCGGTTGGTCCAAGCGCGCCCACGCCAGCATTCCACGATGGCGGATCGTCGACGCCCTGCGGATAGACAAGCACAAAGCCGTACTTATTCGCCGTGCTATCCATCTGTGTGCTGTTCTCCATGATCTTAGAGGTCCAGCTATAGCCGTGGTAGCTAATGACCAGCGGCTGCGGCTGCCTGCCATAAGATGGTGCCAGGTGTACCAGGAACGTGCGCTGCAAGCCGCCCGAGGTGATCTTCTCAGTCGTATCGCCGCCTGCCGTGTGCGCTGGCGTCTTGCACGTGATTGGAGGAAGGGTCGGGCTGGCCGAGGGAAAGAGCGTAAATGGCTTCTGACCACTCGTTGAGGGTCCTTTTTGCGTAGTATTGATCATATAAGCAAAAACGCCAAGCACAATAACAATCGAAAAGACTATTCCGAGCTGCCCCACGCGGCGACGCGCTTTGTCAGACATACAGTGTAAATCCCTCTATCTTCCTCACCATAGCTGGTCGTCCAAGGCTGGACGGCCATGCTATACTCTTACAAAAAACGCATCCATCGTTGGAGAATCACATAGAGTATGCACGATAGACAGACAAACGTTTTACCCGTCGATGCTCTCGCGCCTGCTTCGGCGAGTATCGAGCGGGCAGCCATGCTACTACGCAACGGCGAACTCGTCGTCTTCCCGACCGAGACGGTGTACGGCCTGGGTGCCGACGCGCTGCAGGCAGCCGCCGTAGAGCAGATATTTATCGCCAAGGGACGCCCCTTCAGCGATCCATTGATCGTCCATATCGCAGCCGAGGACACCCTGGCACAGCTCACATCGCATGTTCCTCGTCAGGCGCGTCTGCTCGCAGAGGCGTTCTGGCCGGGTCCACTCACCTTGATTCTGCCTGTGGGTCCGCGCGTGCCGCGTGTGATTACGGCGGGCCTGGAGACCGTCGCGGTCCGTATGCCGCGCCATCCGGTTGCCCTGGCGCTCATTCGCGCCCTGGGTTCGCCCATCGCCGCGCCCAGCGCCAACCGCTTCATGCACATCAGCCCCACTACCGCGCAGCACGCTCTGGCAGATCTCGCCGGGCGCGTACCACTCATCCTCGATAGCGGACCCTGCGTCGTCGGTGTCGAGTCGACGATTCTTGATCTCTGCGCTTCAGTGCCCACGATCCTGCGTCCCGGTGGCATCGGCCTGGAGGCGTTGCGCGCTATCATACCGAACGTGCAACCACCGCAGCGACGCCCTCTCACTACTTCAAACGAAGCACCGGACGAAAAAGCACAGAAAGCACCTGGACAATTACTTATCCACTACGCCCCCGGCGTACCAACTTACCTTTTCGAGGGCACGGCGGAAGCTATGCGCACAGCTATGCTGACCGAAGCGCGCAAACGGCAGCAGCAAGGCGACCTGGTCGGCGTTCTGGTCGCGGACGAAGATCTCGCCACCTTTCAGGAAAGTGGTGCCTTTATCTACACCCTCGGCAGCGCACCCGAACACATTGCCGCCCATCTCTTCGCCGGTCTACGCACCCTGGAGGAGGCTGGCGTACAGACAATCCTCTGTCGCAGCTTTGCAGAGCATGGACTTGGCCTCGCCGTGCGCGATCGCCTACTCAAAGCGGCTGGCGGGAAGGTTGTGCATGTGTAGTCGGCTCACCTTCTTTGCAGGTGGTGAATCTTGAGCGCGATCTGGAGAGAGAGGCGCAGTTCGGAGTCCTCAAGGGAGCGACCTAAGATGGCCGCGATACGATCGAGGCGATAGAGCAGGGAATTGCGGTGCAGATGCATAACGCGGGCCGCCTCGCTCAGGTTGCCGTTGCAACGGAAGAAGCCCTCCAGGGTTTCAACGAGGGTGCCATCGTTACGCGCATCGTGGGCAAGCAGGGGGCCGAGCATCTCCTGATAGAAATCGTCCAACTCGTCCTGACCATCAAGGTGGAAGAGCAGGCGATAGACACCCAGATGTACAAAAGAGTGCAGCTTCCCCTCACCAAACAGGCGGCGTCCGATCTCAAGAGCTTGCTGCGCCTCGCGAAACGACTGTGGTATTCCTTGCAGGTTTTTCGCAATACGCCCGATACCACAGGAATAGAGCGGGAAATCAAAGCTGCGCGTCGGCACTACACGCGCATGCACACGTTCCAGGCGCGAGAAGAGGTTGTTTTCGCTTTCGTGCTCATCCTGCATATCACCGTCCGCATCTTGCAAAGGCAGCAGGGCTATGATGCGACGCGCCTCGCTCAAAAGCCAACAGGTCGGCCAGTCACGCAGAAGTTCATCACGCACGCGTTTGCTCCATTGAGCGGGAGGATCGCCATCCTGGTAGTCCAGCTCAGTGGACGAGACCTCGAAGATCACCACCACCTGCGGGGGAACAAGGTCATAGCCCAGAATACGAGCGCGGGCCAGCATCTCTTCGGGCTGCTGGTAATGACCCTGGAGCACATCGGTCAAGGCTTCCACCTGGTATCGACTCTCGACCTCGCTGCGTTCGCGTTCGCGCGCGAACTCCAGTGCCAGAATAGGAGCCACCTGCCCCAGAATGATACGCTCCAGGTAATCGAAGTCGCTCTCGCTGCCGATCAAGGAGAGATAGCCGACAACCTCGTGACGAATCAGGATGGGCTCCACGACGCGTGTCAGGCCGTGGTTTCTGAGCGTCTCGTCGGTCAAGGGAACTGGCAGCAGCAGCATACCAACATCAACAGGCGCGGACTGGAAGCGCACATGCTGATCGGCATCCTGCACAACCACCCATTTATTACGGCTAGTGGCAAGATGCTCACAGACGCCACGCATACCCGCGCCCTGAACGCTCAATTGCATCAAGTCGTGGGCAATCTCGGTCGCCTTACGCTCAGTTTCGCCGCGAAAGCTGACGACAAACGTAATCATCTCGCGCGCGATCTCTTCGAGCGTCAGAGATAGCGGTAACAGGATAAGAGGAAGGTGCAGATGCTCGGCAATAGAGATCGCCTCCTCGCCGAGCGCATCAGAAGAGGGCGCAGCAACGGCCACCGCCGCAACGCCCGCTTTCTGCAACGTTTTGAGCAAATTGGGCAGCGTTACATCGAGACGACGCAACTGAGAAAGTGCGAGAAGAGCAAGTTCTCCCCCCTGCAAGCTTTCGAATGCAGGCAGGCGCGCGCGCATAGAACACGCCCATGTCACCCGCCGCTCCAGCCCGCCGCTACCAGCCACCAGTTGTGCATCGCGCGAGGCCAGTAACGCGAGAATATTGCGGACAGAGGCCGACGATACAGAGGGAGGCAAGCTGCTCATCATATCGCGCTTCGCAAAACGCAGCTCCTAGCGCCGTGTTGGAGGCGCTGCTGGTGTACTTCCTGCTTTCTGGGCCTGACGCTGCTTCTCTTTGAATTTCTTTGCCTTCGCCAGATGTTTGTGCCATGCAACACGTTTCGTTTTATTCATGAGATTTGTTTCCTTTCAAATTTTACTGCTCTTCTGTATCAGAATTGCCTTCAAAATCGATCTCGGTCATATCGTCGCTTTCGTCGCCGCCATCGTAGTACTCGTCATCATTGCCAAGCTCGTCGTCATCCTCGCGGTCGCGCAGCATTGTATCTTTAATGTAGGCTCGGATCGTATCGCCGCTGCTACCCTGCGATGGGAAGCTTACGCGACCAACCATCGTGGGATGCTGATACTCTTCGCGAATAATCACGCGCACCTGGCCGTTCTCTTTATACAGAATAGCGGCAGCATAGCGATTGCCACTCTCCATAAAGCTAATCAGGCGATTCGCCAGGCGCGGCTCGATCTGCCCGATATCTTCCCCAGCGGCATTGCGTACCAGCAGCGTGTGACCATTCACAAAGAGCTGGACCCTATCGCCGACACCAACCTTCGCCAGTACGGAGGTCGCTGCCAGACTGATTAACTCGGTCATACCGGTTTTGCCGGTCTCCTCGATAAAGAGCCTGGGATCAATGCGATCAACTCCGCCGCGACTCTGCACAGCGGATTCCTCAAGCTGTGCCAGGCGGTCCAGATTTTTCTTGGCGATAATGTTTTTAGGACTGTACTTCAAGGTCTGTGTATACGCCTGACGAGCGTCTGTATATTGCCCCAACTCACTCAGAGCCTTGCCCAGGCGATTGAAAGCATCAGGCTCATAGGGGAAGATGTTCAAGATATTCCTGTTGGTAGAAACAGCCTCTTCCCACTGACCTTCCTGTGCTTGCTGGACTGCTAAATCAGTCCATTGTTTTTTCAATCGCGCCTTTTCCTCAGCCGATTGCGCTTGGGTCATCAATGCCTCCTCCTCTGCGACAGATAGGAATGTCAAACTTAGTGAGCTTATTATAGCGCAATAGCGCAACCCTGTAGGGACCACGCCGTCGCCCGTTCGATCTGCACCTTCACCATGTCTCCGGGCTGGACTCCACGAGAGGACTCTTCAGCGTTGGGCAGTGGGAA
Organism: Chloroflexota bacterium; assembly: GCA_030854195.1. Taxonomy (GTDB): domain Bacteria; phylum Chloroflexota; class Ktedonobacteria; order Ktedonobacterales; family Ktedonobacteraceae; genus JACDAE01. Next base: position 9,771 of record JALYTQ010000104.1, on the reverse strand, counting down.
GAACACCAGCTTATTAGCGCGGTTACGTCCCTTCCACTGCTGGCGTCCACGCGCTCTATTCTCATCCTCCACTAGAACCTCTTCCTCGCGGCCCACGTAGGACTGGTTCAGTTCGAGCGCGATCCTGGCCTGGACATCCTCCAAAGCGTGCAGACGCCGCTTCTTCTCGGCCAACGGGACATCGTCCTCCCAGCGAGCCGCGACAGTGCCCGGACGTACTGAGTAAGCCGCCACGTGTACCACATCGAAGCGAATCTTCTCAAGGAGATCGAGTGTATGCTGGAACTCCTGCTCCGTTTCGCCACAGAAGCCGACGATGATATCGGTCGAGAGCGTGATCCTGGGCCACAGTTCGCGCACCCGCGCGATCCGTTCGCAGTACTCTTCCAGGCCATAGCCACGCTTCATGCGCTTCAATACAGCATCGTCGCCGGACTGGACCGGAATGTTGAGGTGCTCGCAGACCTTCGGCAGGTGGGCCATGCGCTCGATCATGCTATCGGTCATATGGCGGGGATAGGAGGTCATAAAGCGAATACGTTCCAGATCCTCGATCGAACTCAGGTCGGTCATCAGATCAGCAAGATCGGGCCTCTCCGGCAGATCCAGACCATACGCCTCCACGGTCTGGCCCAGGAGCGTTAACTCCTTCGCGCCCTTCCTGACCAGCGAACGCGCCTCCATCATCAACTCATCGATGGGACGGCTGCGTTCGCGCCCCCGCCGATACGGCACGATACAATACGTGCAGACCTTGTTGCATCCTAAGACTATAGGAAGCCACGCCGTAGGACTGGCCTGGGCGGGCTCGATCTTCGTCGGGTAGTGTGCTACGCGGTCGCCGGGCTTTGGAGTGATCGCCATCGGCAGAACGGTATGCTTCCCCTTCGAGCTGAACGAGGTTGCAAAGGTCGGCGCAACAGGCTCGCTATGCACAGGGTCGTCGACGCCCGGCACAAACTCCTGATCGGGTATAAAATCGACATCGAGGCAGCCCGCGCCCGAGATCGGCGTCCAGCGTTCCTCCAGGAAGCGCGGCAGGATATCGGCCTGCTCCACCTTCATAAATAGATCGATATGTGGATAGCGATGGCTAAGTGCATCAATGGTCTTTTGATTGCCAATCATGCAGCCCATCATCGCCACCAGCAGGTCGCTGCGCTGCGCCTTCGCCTGTTTGAGCAGGGCCAGCTGGTTATGCGCCTTCTCCTCGGGAGCATGCCGGACACTACACGTATTGAGGACCACGAGGTTCGCCTGGTCCATCCCGCTCTCCTCCCAGCCCATCTCATCGAGCAGCGTCTGAATACGCTGAGAATCGGCCTGATTCATCTGGCAGCCAACCGTCCAGATATGATATTTGCCGCGTGGAATAGTTGTCGTGGTCATCACAAAGCCTCGCCTCAAGCAATTAAGAGTTGATATGGATAGAATATACGTAGTCAGCGAACCGTTCGCACCCTCTAAGCACGGTATTATACACTACTTTTGGGGGGCTGCAAAGTGGGTGTTTTCGCTGCCTTGCAAAATTGCACACAAACTTGACAGCACTCATCTTGCTATCAGAAGATAGATAGCATGTAAATGAGATGAATGTTTTTCTAGATAATATACAAACGAGGAAAAGTTATGCAACTGACCGGTATCCATCATGTGACCGCTGTCACGGGGAACACTTCACAGAATGTCGCTTTTTATACGAAGGTGCTGGGCATGCGCCTGGTCAAACAAACGGTAAATCAGGATGATGTTTCGGCCTATCATCTCTTCTACGCCGACGAGCGCGGCAATCCTGGCACCGATCTGACCTTCTTCGATTGGCCGCAGATGGGGCGCAACGTCTCTGGCACCGGAGCGATCGATACTATCGCGCTGCGCGTTCCCGGTAGCGCTGCCCTCGATTGGTGGGCGCGGCACCTTGACGAGAACGGTGTGTCTATCGTAAGTCGTGGCGAGCAAGGTGGACGAGCAAGCATTCTCTTTACCAGTCCCGAGGGGATGCATCTGGCACTCTTCGATGACGGCAATGCTCCGACCAGCAGTACGCCGTGGAAGAATAGTCCGATTCCGGCTGAGTTCGCCATTCGTGGACTGGATACGGCAACAATCATCGTGCGCCAGGTTGAGCCACTCGCGCTGGTCCTGACGCAGGTGCTGGGTTTCCGACAGAGCAGAGAGTACCAGTTGTCCGAGGAGGATGGGCATCGCCTCTTCGTCTTCGAAACTGGCGCGGGAGGGCCGGGCGCAGAGGTTCAGGTGGAGGCGCGTCCTCGGGGCAGGGCGGGAAATTTAGGCATCGGTGGCGTGCATCACGTTGCCTTCCGCACGCCCAATCCTGAAGAGCATCTCCAATGGCGCGAGCACCTGGCGCAGGTCGGCCTGGGCGTAACTCCGGTGATCGATCGCTTCTACTTCAAGTCGATCTACTTCCGCGTCCCTGGCGGCGCGCTGTTCGAGATTGCGACCGATGGTCCGGGCTTCGCGACCGATGAGGACGTTGAACACCTCGGAGAGCATCTCGCTCTGCCACCATTCCTGGAGCCACAGCGCAAAGAGATCGAAAGTCACCTGCACCCGCTTTGATCAGTCCTTGCTAAAACCCAGGTCCAGTAGCTTCGCTCCATCAGCGAAAACGGCGTCGTACGATGGAGCGTGCAGCTCTACGCCGATGAGATGGTGGCCGTTGCGACGCGCTGAGAAGACCAGGCACACGCCAGCATCGTCGGTCCAACCCGTCTTCACGCCGTCGGCACCTTGATACGTGGTGAGCAGTGTGTTGGTGTTATCCCAGTGATATGCATGGGTGTAGAGCGTCGGCTTCACATCATAGCTCGCCTGGCCTACGATCTGGGCAAAGGTGACGTTGCGCATGGCGTAGTTCGCAAGTGTCACCAGGTCGGCGGCGGAAGAATAGTGGTTCCCGCTGCCGAAGCCATGGGGATTGTCGAAATGGGTATGTGTCAATCCAAGCACCTGCGCCTTACGATTCATCATGGCCACAAAATTATCTACCGACCCGGCGACGGTGCGCGCGATGACGATCGAAGCATCGGTCCCTGAACGCAGCATGAGGCCGGAAAGCAGCGTGTGCAGACGGAAATAATCGCCTGCAACGAGTCCGGCAGTGCTGGCACCTGGTCGAGATCGGACTGCTGGACCTTCACGCCCTGATCGAGGTTGGCGTTTTCAATTGCTACAATGGCGGTCATAATTTTGGTCGTGCTGGCAATAGGAAGCGGCTGCGCGCTATTCATTGTATAGAGCACGCGGCCCGAATCTGCATCGATCAGATAAGCAGCCATACCGCTGATAAAAGGTGCCGGTGTTGGAGATGGAGAAGGCGTTGGGGAGGGTACGGGCGTTGGAGATGGCGTCGGTGACGGGGTTGGCGTGGGTAAAGGTGTTGGCGTAATCAAACCCAACGTCATCTCAATGCCGGGCAGCGCTGGCGAGACAAAAAAGGCGGCCAGGACTGCTATTACGATCATTATCACAAGCACGCCGACAAGTACTATCCGTTGCGCCATCTTATACCTGCATCTCTCTTCTCTTATGCGAGACATCTCAAACGCATCCTATAGGTAATAGCGAACTGAAAAGGAAATGCTAACAGGATAGGACATTTTTCTCTCTTCTGCTCTTTATGGCAGCAGCAACTTTTAGGCATTAAAGCGGCACACAACTTGCATTGCAATTCTCCCTTCACTACATTGGCTCTTACCGGTAGATTGGTGCTACACTGATACCTACAGGTAGATTGGATGGTCTCCCTAAAGACCAGCGCTATTCTCTAAAAGCGACTCAAGCCCTTGAACGCAAACCTGATCTCACGTTCAGTAATCAGTAAAGAAGGTTCTATGTTACAGGATAACCCACACTCCTCTACCAATGGCTCCCAGCCTGAGATGGCGAGCGCCTCCTTCAATACCCTCTCCACGCTGGTTACGGACGGGGTCGCGTATATGGAAAAAGCTATGCCGCGCTTCATTCGGGATATGCAGACACTCTGCCTCACCGAGTCGCCTTCAGACGACGCGCCCGGCCTCAACACGATGGCGCAACTACTCTCGGCACACTTGCAGCGCGTGGGCATGCAGACGACGCTATTTGAGCACGCACGTGGAAACGCTGTTCTGGGCACGATGGTCGGCGATAATCCGGCGGCTCCGGCTTGCCTCCTGCTCGGTCATCATGATACGGTTCACCCGATCGGCGTCGCCCAGGCACGTGCTCGGCTCGAAGCCGAACGCTTCTATGGACCGGGCACGGTAGATATGAAGGTGGGACTGCTCCAGGGCATCTACGCACTGGAGATAGTGCAGCAGCAGGGCTATAGAGACTTCAGCAAGCTGCTCTTCCTGTCCGTGCCAGACGAAGAGATCGCCACACGTTATCATGTAGATCTGATCAGGCGCGTCGCCCAGGAACATCCCATCGTGCTGGGGCTGGAGGGAGCGGGTTCCATAGGCACGGTCGTTATCAGGCGCAAGGGGTGCGCGCAATACAAACTTAGCGCCGAAGGGGTCGCGGCACACGCGGGCAGTAGTCCCGAGCGGGGGCGCAACGCTGTGCTGGAACTGGCGCACCAGATCGTCCAGGCGCAGAGCTTCATGGGCTGGCGTCCAGGATTTACGATCAACGCTGGACCCATCAAGGGCGGCTCGCGGGCCAATATCGTCTCCGACTATGCCGAGATCTTCTTCGATATCCGCTTTTTGCACCCGGAGGATCGTCTCGCCGCCGAGGAGCGCTGGCATGAATTGCTCCAGAATAAGCTTGTGCCAGATGTCAAACTCACGCTCCAGGCTCAGCCGGACGCGATGGTACCGATGGTGGCCTCTGAACGCAGCCTCGCCGTCGCACAGCAGGTACGTTTGATCGCCGAACGCATTCTCAAGACAGCATTTGACCCCGAGACCAGAGGCGGTGCCTCGGATTGCTGCAATACGGCGCAAGAAGGCTGCCCGACGATTGATGGCCTCGGCGCTATCGGTGGCGGCGCGCATACCTCTGAAGAGTACGTGCTCCTGGCACCTATTCCGAGCCGCGTCGCCTTGCTGGCAGGTCTGATCGTCGCCGAAACGCTCCCTCGCCAGGTGTGACGCCAGATGAATAAACAAGATAACATTAGATGTCTTAATAAGACTATTCTTGTGTTAAATATATTTATAGACTTATGAACAAATTGTAATGCAAAAACACCTTTTCAGTCTATACATAGAAACATAGACATGCTATACTTAAGTCGATAAAAGAGGCATTGAGCCATCCCTATATACCAATGCCTCTCGTATCAGTTCAACGAACTAAGGTGTTTTTTCTACAAGGAAAGCCTGATTACAGTGGTGGTCAAGTTGGATGGAAGGAAAGATGCTATGCACAATTTTACGTCTAATCCCATCGATATTTTGCTCTATAAGCGCGAGAGGCGACGACAGGAACAGGCCGCGCGTGTCGTACCCTACGTCTCATTTTTGCTGACGCACCTTGCCCTGGTGCTCTTCTTGCTCGCGCTCTTTTTCGTTGATCGGCTGCTCATCGACCCATCTGCCAGGAACATTATCAAAGGAGTGCTTGTGGGCAGCGCGATTCTGGCGCTTGCTACAGAATGGGGATACGCAATTCTCTGTAGTAAACGTTGGAAGCGCGATATCCTGGCCCTTGAGCGTGTACAGATGCAGCATTACCAGATTGAGGAGATCGAGCGTAGAAAAGAACTTGAGATAGCTTTTGTACAGGAACAACAGAAACGGCGCAGTCTACTCTTCAACCTCCACTTCCGGCAGCGACGCCCACGTGTAGAGGCGCTCCCTGCTGCTAAAACTATCCAGTTGATATCATCAGTGCCGCAGCATTCTCCACCCACTAAGCAATAGTAGAGATTCAAGAAACTTTTTCCTGGCGTATCTCGTAACTCTTTTGCTGAGTCATACGTACTAAACGTAAGGGATACGCTTTTTCGACTATAAGAATTACACACAAGAAGTTTTATCCCGCGAGCATTTATCATTTGATCACGAAAAGTTCTTAGCATCAATTTTTCGCTGAACGTCTGTATCTACACACATCCTATTCGCAGATACACTCAGGAGAAAACGACAATGAGTAATCAACCATACCCTCCCGATCCTCGACAGAACTACCAGCAATCGCCTGATCAGCCACCCTATGGAAATCAGGGCTATGTAAACAACGCGGCCAGATCATCGAACTACGGTGGGGCGTCGGAACAGAGTCAGTACGAGAACTATGTGGACCCGATGGGCAACCAGGTTGAGCAGCGGCAGCAGGTCTTCGAAGATAAGAATCAGAGCAAGGCGAATGCGCGCTACTGGATCACCACCATCACCTACTTTATCCTGGGTGTGCTGGAGATTATCCTGCTGCTCCGGCTACTCTTCCGCCTGCTGGGCGCGAATCAGTACAATAGCTTCATTATGTTCCTGTATAATCTGAGCCACATTTTTGTTGGCCCCTTTAATGGCATCTTCAACGATCAGGCCCTGGGCAAAAGCGGCGTCTTCGAAACATCAACCCTGATCGCCATGCTCGTGTACGCGCTGATCGCCTGGGGCATTGTCTCTCTGGGTAGGGTCGTCTTCGCGCCGGTCCAGACAGGACGCCAGACAGTGACAACGACGCGCCGCAGCCGCTATTAGACCTTTCGAGCATACAGAGGAACAAGATAGCTTGTACCACTTATGCGCTGAAGTCCTACCAGGATGCTGATATCCTGGTAGGACTTCTTTGCTTACTTCCTTTTCCGTCGATCCTCCACTCGCGCACTCGCTGTCTTTGATTCGCCTCCACTCGCACGCGGCAGACTATCAGTAGGCACCAGTTCCACCTTTGGCGAGTTGCCAGTAACTGTTTTAACCGATTCGGCCATCTCACGACCCAGCATGGAAGCGTGTTCAGGATCGAACAGGACAGCGGAATCCTTTACTTCAACTTTGAGGTCGAAGGTATCGAGACCATCGCGCTTGTCGACGATGATGCGGAAATTTGCGCCGGTCTCGGGAAACTTGACCAGCGCGGCCTCGACCTGGCTGGGGAAGACGATCAAGCCGCGAATAGAGACGGCGTCGTCGCTGCGTCCTTTAATGGCGGCTATCTTGGGATGGGTGCGACCACAGCTGCAGCGCGGCTCCCACCATGTGCGCGAGAGGTCGCGGCTGCGATAGCGAATCATAGCGGTTCCATCGGCGGAGAGCCAGGTCCAGACTAGCTCACCATCCTGGCCTTCGGGCAGCGGCTCGCCCGTCTCTGGATCGATGCACTCGACCAGGAAGGCGTCGGCCCAGGCGTGCATTCCCTCGCGTGCCTCGCACTCGCAGGTCATCCCCGGTCCCAAAAATTCTGTCATGCCGAATTCGTCATACGCCCTGATATGAAAGAGTTCTTCCAGCTTCAGCCGCGTCTCCCAGGGCCAGGGTTCTGCGCCGAAGAGGCCAATTTTGAGCTGCGTCTCCGCGAAATCTATGCCCCGCTCGCGCGCCTTATTGCCCACGTACAGACCAACGGAGGGCGTCATACACATAGCGGTCGCGCCAAAATCCACGATAAAGTCGAGCATACGATCGTACTGGCGCGCATCCGACCCCATAGGGATCGCCATTACATCCATCGCCATCGCGCCGTAATGGAACCCGAAGCCGCCCGTCGCCAGTCCGTAGCCGTAGCAGTTCAGCAGCACATCGCCGGGTCGCATGCCTGTCATCCACAGCTCGCGCGCGTTGAGGTCCGCCCAGTAATCAATATCCTTCTTTGTCGCGAAGACCGGGACGCTCTTGCCCGTCGTGCCGCTGGTCGCGTGGACCTGGAGCGCGCCACCCTGTCCACCTGGATGCTTGAGCGCCATACCATATGGGTAAGCGGCGCGCACCGTCTTCTTTTCCAGAAACGGCAACTTACGAATATCTTCAAGATGTTTGATATCAGATGGCTTCACGCCTGCCTCGTCATAGAGGTCGCGATAGAATTGATTCTGGTGGTAAGCGCGTTCTACAATGGCTTGCAGGCGCTGTAATTGCAATGCCTGTAACTTCTCTTTAGGTAGCGTCTCTATCTCTTCATGAAAGAATGTATTCATTAAAAAAACTATCCTCCGCGTACAAAAAATATCCGCTGCAAAGCGTTCTGCTTCGCGCCTATTCTACCATGATGGTACGGGTACGTCTATTGAGGTCCGACGCGCTGACAAAACCCTGTGGTATGATGAAGCCAAAAGCACAGGAGCAAGCGACTGTATGTCCAATATGATGCAGGCAGTGATCTGGGATCTCGATGGCGTTATCATTGATAGTGGTGAGGAGCATCGCCTGGCGTGGTTTCGCCTGGCAAAAGAGGAGCATTTTCCCCTGACCGACGAGCAGTTCTGGTCCACCTTCGGGTGGCGCAACGACGCGATTATCCCATATCTCTGGGGTCCGCTCCCACCCACCAGGGTCAAGGAGTTGGGCGATCTCAAGGAGGTGTACTTCCGCGAGGCGATTCGCAAAACCGCTGCGCCTCTACCGGGTGCGATAGAGCTATTGAGCGAGTTGCACGACGCGGGCTATCCGCAGGCGCTGGCCTCCTCGGCACCCGTTGCGAACATCGAGCTGGTCAGCGAGGTGCTCGGACTCGACAGGTACCTGAACGCCCTCGTCTCCGGTGAGACGGTTCCGCACGGCAAGCCAGCGCCCGACATTTTCCTGAAGGCCGCCGAACGCTTGGGAGTGCCAGCGGCGCATAGCCTGGTCATCGAAGACGCCGTGGCGGGCGTAGAGGCGGCGCACGCAGGCGGCATGCGCTGTATAGCGGTCGTCGGGGACCGTGATCTGCCGGGCCTACGCGCGGCGGAACTGATGGTCCGCAGCCTGACCGAGGTAAACGTAGAGCGCATTCGGGCACTCGCTTGACAAGTCTGAGCATGAATGGCACAATACGGCCACCAACATGGAGGTGTAGGGGCCCCGGTGGGTCTCACCGTCTTCAAAACGGCTGGGGGGTCGCTCGGCGCGGTCCCCGGTGGGTTCGACTCCCATACGCCTCTGCCCGGTTCTAAAGAGAAACATATGAGCGCCCACGAGCATATTAAATTCTGGCACGACGCCACGCTGAGTAATCTTGAGCTGCTCCATGCGACCTATGTCACGCACGCCTTTGCGCCCCATACGCATGAAGGCTATGCGATAGGAGTTATTGAACAGGGCGCGGAGCAGTTTGCCTATCGGAGAAGACAACACGTCGCACCGGTCGGAAGCATCGTGTTTATCAATCCTGGCGAAATGCATACCGGTTCGTCCGCAGCCGAACATGGTTGGACCTATAGGATGCTCTATCCTGCTACCGAGCTATTACAACGCGCGGTCTCTGATCTGACTGGGAGACCTCGCGATATGCCCTTCTTTGCTGAACCGGTGGTTCACGATCCTGAAATGATGACGGAAATCTCCCTCACACATCGGGCTCTGGAAGACCAGGCGTCGTCCCTCGAACGGGAATCGCGGCTCTTATGGACCCTCTCCCGCTTAATTTTGCACTATGCCGACGATCATCCGCGTCCCCGTCCGTTCGCGAAAGAGCATATGGGCATCCAGCGCGTCCGTTCCTATCTTGAGGAAAACTACGCCGAGAACATCTCTCTTGAACAGCTGGCCACGCTTGCTCATCTCAGCCCGTTTCACCTGCTCCGCTCGTTTAGAGATCAAATGGGCTTGCCTCCTCATGCCTATCAGATACAAACACGCATCATGCATGCGAAGCACATGTTACGTATGGGTTTGC
>JALYTQ010000365.1 GCA_030854195.1 Chloroflexota bacterium | reverse complement strand
AAGTAGCAGACGGTCAGATCGAGTCCCTTCTTCGGCGCTGGAAGAGCCGCTTTTTTGTCCTTCACCCTATCGCGCAATGGCTTGAGGGCGAAGGTGGGCAGACTGCGCCAACCGGCCTGTTCCGAGAGCTGCCGTAGCATAGGGAGTCGTGCCAGAATGCCAAAGTTTCGCGTGCGAATATAGGTACCGCCGCGACTGAGCACGAGCTGCCCGACACTGGCAATACGCGCAAAGAGATCGAAGAGGCGTGGATGCGACATGAGTCCGAAGACGACCTTCTTGATCGGGTTCAGACCCTTTGCCTCTACTACGCGGCTGCGCACATCGAGAATAAGGCTGGGCAGCGGAATCTCGACCGGGCAGACCGTTTCGCAGGCGTTGCAACTGACACAGAGGCTCTGCGGACCCGCGCCAGCCTCGATACCGTGATGGAACGGCGTGACGACCAGGCCGATGGCACCGCTATAGATGTAGCCAAAGGCGTGGCCACCGACCTGCTGATAGGATGGACAAATATTGGCGCAGGCTGCGCAACGAATACAGCGCAACGCCTCTTTGAAGCGTGGATCAGCAAGCATCTCGCTACGACCATTATCGAGCAGGACGATATGCATCTCCTTGCCGGGCGTCGCGGGACCGGTGAGGAACGTGGTGTAGCTGGTAATCGGTTGACCCGTCGCGCTGCGTGCCAGCAGGCGTATCTGCGTCATCGCGTCGGCGAAGGTATTGACAAGCTTATCGTAACCCGCCATGACGACGTGGACCGGGGGCAGCGAGGTGACAAGGCGTCCATTGCCCTCGTTTGTCATCATCATAACGGTGCCGCCCTCGGCGATCAGCGCATTGGCACCGCTAACGCCCATACCGGCGTTCAAAAACGATTTGCGATGCTCGACGCGAATGACCGCGACTTGCTCCGCAACGTCCTCGCGCGAGATCTCGCGCCCGATGGCTTCGCTGAGGATAGCCCCGACCTGCTGGCGTGTCTTGTGAATGATAGGCATGACCATGTGCGATGGGCGCTCGTGATCCAGTTGCGCGACCCACTCGCCCAGGTCGGTCTCCACCGGCTTGACACCACGCGCTTCGAGATAAGCATTCAGTTCTGTTTCTTCGCTGACCATCGTCTTGGACTTGACGACGAGATCGATTCCCTTGCGCTGGCAGAGTTCGTAAATATAGCGGTTCGCGTCCTCCATCGTGCGCGCCTCATACACGATCGCTCCGGCGGCCTCGGCGTTCGCTTTGAACTGCGCCGCCCTTTCGGCCTGGTGATCGATCACATCGTTTTTGGCGTCGCGCAACATGGCACGTAGATTGACGAAGCCATAGTCCGGGCCGTAGTCCTTCTCTTCGTCGGCAAAGGTGCTTATGCGCGATGCGCGCCAGCTTGGAGCGAAGCGGCCCAGCGCCGCCTGCAGGTTTTTGTCCGCCAGGGCACTCTTCAGGCGCACATCGAATGGCTGATCTTCATGCGTGGGACTCTCCGCCTCTGCAACGAGCACCTGCTGCACAGAACCTGTCTGCGTCAGGGCATCCTGTGCGGGAGAGATATTGCCGATTTGCTTTTCTACGGCAGATTGATCCTGGGGAGATGGAGCATTGTCTTGTAAGGTCATGGCTGATTTGCTTCCTACTTCTGAACGATGAGCACGCACAACGTCTTCGGTCCCTGCACGCCGATGGTGAGCGTGCGCTCGATATCCGCTGTCCGGCTCGGACCCGTTATAAGCGAGACATAATGGCGCTGCTCTGGCCCGGCCTGTGTGATCTGCTGCAGGCGCGCCCCCACTTCATCGAGCATAGGGACAAGATCGCTCTCCTGCACAAGCACGAAATGGGCCAGGGTCAGCATGCCAACCACGCGCGCCTCAAGCGTGTTCTCTGCAATGAGGACTGAGCCGGTCTCGGCCACCGCCAGTTCTGCATTGGAGAGGCCCGCCGGAGCGTCTGCAACCTCGGCAGGCAAACCCGCTTCGCGGATACGAATGCCCTGATCTCTCAACATGGATAAAATAGCGGACCAGGGGGAACGTGTAGAAAAATCGGGGGGAACGACGATTTCTTTCTCCGCCAACGACGGATGCGCGGCAATCACCTGCGTTGCCTCCGCCAGATCGGCGACGAGACGACTCTCGCCACCAGAGGCCGCAAGGCGCTCTTGAAAGCGTGCGAAAAGGTCCTGTGTCATAAAGAACCCTCCTTCGTCACAACAATGACGTGCTACAAGTCTATCCTATAAAATAAGCATAACATTTCTATGGCAAAAATGTATATAGCAAACAAATTTTGTGACTTTTCAGGCCATCTCTCTCTGCTTCCTCAATACCTTGCAACGATTCGCAAGCCGTTCTGTGTACGGGAGGTGAGATGGGCGACTTCGCGTCTACATCTCACCTCCCGTACACAAATAAGATGCGGCAGAGACTCGCTTATTCTTGAGCTCTGCCGCTTCTCGTACTACTATTTCAATCGCGCCGCTACTTAGGCAGGAACCATCTCCAACTGGCGCATCCAGTGACGATGCTGGGTGATGGCCGCGACAAACTGCTCGACGAAATGACTCATATTCACTTTGCCCTGCGCGGTCACTACGCCGTTCGAGCTGATTACGCCCTCACCCTGCACCTCCGCGCCCGTCTTGCTCTCGGCCAGGCCCGGAATATGTGCCTGAGCCAGTAGCTGCGTGCCAGCACCCAGGGCGGCAATTGGCTTGGCGTGCTTGTACGCCTCCATCACAAAGTAGAGCGCATCACCCTGCTTCAGCAGTTGCGCCACGCTCTCCTGTCCATCGGGAATAAAGACGGCATCAAACACGATCGAATCGGTGGTAATCGAGGTCATATCCACCGGAATCTGCGTCCCATCTGCACCCTTGATCGTGCCCGCCAGCTTCGAGATTACCTTGACCTGTGCGCCTTGCTCCTCCAGCGCCTTCTTTACCGCCTGCAGGTGCTTAGCGTCAACACCATTGGCGGCCAGAATCGCCACGCGGCGGCTCTTGATCGTGTCTTTGATGGTGTATTCCATGCTGAGGGCTGGCGAGTGCTCAACTGTGCGCTTACCTGAGGGCGGCAGCGAGCCAGGCCGCTCAAGATTGCTCGGCACCTCGACACCGATGCCTGCGGCGACCAGTTGCGCGAGCTCGGGATCAACATGCGCGAACAGGGCAACCATGCGCTCGCGGATGGCGATGGTATTCACTTTGCCCAGTTCGAAGTGGGCGGCGGCGACCAGGTGTTCCCTCTCGGGAGAGGTGAGGCTCTTCCAGAAGAGCGTCGCCTGGCTGAAGTAATCTCTGAAGCTCTCGCTGCGCCCGCGAACCTTGCGTCCCTGGACCTGCTCAGGATAGTGTACGTAGCCGCCAGCGGACGCTGGCGCGGTCATCGGACAACCACCACCCAGCGAATTCGGATAGTAGCTGGCCTTGCCGGGAGTAATGGTCTGGCGCATATGCCCATCGCGCTGATTGTTATGCACGAGCGGCAGGGAGCGGTTGATCGGAAGCTCGGCAAAGTTGGGGCTGCCCAGGCGGCTCAACTGCGTATCAAGGTACGAGAAGAGGCGACCCTGGAGCAACGGATCATCAGAGAAATCGATGCCGGGCACAATATGCGTGGGACAGAACGCCACCTGCTCCGTTTCCGCGAAGAAGTTGTCCGGATTGCGGTTCAGCGTCATCTTACCGATGCGCCGCACCGGAATCAGCTCCTCCGGCCAGACCTTAGTGGGATCCAGCACATCAAAGGCGAAGGCAAATTCGTCCTCCTCGTCGATCATCTGCACGCCAAGCTCGTATTCGGGGAATGCTCCGGTCTCGATCGACTCCCACAGATCGCGGCGTAGCCAGTCAGGGTCCTTACCAGCCAGCTTCTGCGCCTCGTCCCAGACCAGCGAATGAACGCCCAGTGCCGGTTTCCAATGGAACTTGACGAAACGCGCCTTGCCCTGCTCATTGACAAAGCGATAGGTATTGACACCAAAACCTTCCATCATACGGAGGCTGCGCGGAATGGCGCGATCCGAGAGCGTCCATAGCACCATATGCGTCGTCTCGGGAACAAGCGAGAAGAAATCCCAGGCCGTATCGTGGGCCGTAGCCGCCTGCGGCATCTCGTTATCCGGCTCCGGCTTGACCGCGTGGATCACGTCCGGGAACTTGATCGCATCCTGAATGAAAAAGACGGGAATGTTATTGCCCACAAGATCATAAACGCCCTCAGACGTATAAAACTTCGTCGCAAAGCCGCGCACATCGCGCACGGTATCGGCTGAGC
>JALYTQ010000103.1 GCA_030854195.1 Chloroflexota bacterium | reverse complement strand
GGCCCATCCCTACTGATGTCTCTGTCCCGTTGTAGTGTATCATATCTCTGCATCGGGGCATACCAGTTTCATGGAATTGTCTTATGTAAGACATAGAGAAATTCTTACGCAAACTAGCATAAAAATAGCGCTTATTTTATGTAATAATATAACTCGTGCCGCTCAAGAAGGCATTTGTGGGGAGCCAGGTAGCGCTAAAGAGATTGAAGCGTAAAAAAAGAACTGGTAAAGCGGGTAGGAGTATACTATAAACAGTGATGAGTGGTGATCGTAAGGGTGCCGCTTGTTCTGATAGGCGTTGCGACGGAGTTAGCAGCAGGTAGTGCTCCGGGCGGACAGCGTTGAGCGTGTCTCCGCTTCCGTACCGTTGAGCTTTCTCTGTGCAAGCTTCGAGTGTGCAATGCTTCAGACATTACTTCGATCATCACCATCACGACCACCATTGATACTTCATGGGTAAGCAAACAATCCATGATCTTCCCTTGTTTGGAAAAGAGGCTGGTTGTAGGGTCAGCCTCTTTTTCATGCCATTTTGCTGCTAGAGACCTGAAATATGCCACACGGGCGTCTTATAGGTAAATACTTTGAGAGGCATGTATGTTAGATATCGCGACCTTCTTTGCTCAGGATGAACGCGTGGCGGTGTATCATCCGGGAAACTGTGATCCAGATGGCAGGTACGTACTTTATTGGATGCAACGCGCCCAGCGGGGGCAAGAGAACGCGGCCCTGAACGCGGCTATCGCGCTGGGAAACGCGCTGAAGCTACCCATCGTTGTGCTCTTCGTTTTGACTCAGTATCCAGAGGCCAACCCGCGCCACTATCACTTCATGCTCGAAGGACTTGCCGAGACCGTGCGCACCTTGCGGGAGCGCGGCACGCCGTTAGTGATACGGCGCGGCACGCCGCCCATAGAGGTTGCACGCCTGGCACGAGACTTGCAGGCAGCCGCCGTCATCAGCGACGAGTGCGAGTTGCGCGTGCCGCGCTCCTGGCGTCTGGCCCTCAAAGAGACGCTGGATCTCCCTTTCGCCTGCGTCGATGCCGACGTGGTTGTGCCGCGCAAGTTCTTTCCCAAAGAAGAATGGGCCGCCCGCACGCTGCGTCCCAAAGAGCAGCGCCTGCTCCCTACCTATCTACAGCCTATCGTCGATCTGCTGCCTGATCATCGTTTGAGTCAGCCACCCTGCAAGCCCGGCCATACCGAGAATCCCCTGAACTATCTCGATGTGCTCAACATTGATCGCAGCGTCCAGCCTTCGAGCCAGTTTCATGGTGGACAGTCCGAGGGCAAGCAGCGCGTAGAACGTTTCATAAGCGAGCGCCTCGCGCACTACGGAACGCGGCGCAACGCGCCCGAACTGGCTGGCACAAGCGAGCTTTCGGCCTATCTGCACTTCGGTCAGATCTCGGTGCAGCAGACGGCCTGGGATATCGAGCAGTACGTTCCCCCACAGACCGGCAGCGCGCAGATAGATATCAGCAATGGGCGCGCCGCATACTTAGAGGAGCTGATCGTGCGTCGCGAGCTGGCCGTCAACTTCGCGGCGCACAATTCTCACTACGATACATTGGAGGGCTGCCCGTCCTGGGCACGCGAGACGCTCAAAAAGCACACCAACGATCCACGCGCATGGGTCTATACCCGCGACGAGTTCGAGCAGGCGCGCACGCACGACGAACTGTGGAACGCCTGCCAGCGCGAGATGGTCATTAGCGGGCGCATGCATGGCTATATGAGGATGTACTGGGCCAAGAAGATGCTCGAATGGAGCGAGACGCCCGAGGAGGCATTCGCGTACGCCGTCTACCTCAACGACAAATACGAGATCGACGGGCGCGACGCCAACGGCTATACCGGTATCGCCTGGGCCATCGGTGGCAAACACGACCGCCCGTGGGGTCCCGAGCGCCCCATCTTCGGCCTCGTCCGCTACATGGCGCTCAGCGGTATGCAGCGCAAGATGGATACGCGGGCGTATATCTATAAGTGGTCGTCTATGCACCTATGAGCAATAAACGTAGAGAACTTACTGTGCCCCATGAACTCCTTCTCTCCGGGCCGGACAAATGTTTCATAACATCAAAAGCTACCATGAAGGTTAGGCAGCTTGCCAAGGTCATATCATTTATTGGCGCATCAATAAAATAAAGAGACGCATCAAAAAATAGCGCCAGCAATTTTTCTGATATTGATGGATATATCCTGTGGATATGATGGATAAATTCGACTATCGTTGACTTCCAACTCTTATCAACACAGGAGCAACGATGGAAAACGAAGCTTTCAAACAAGCACTTGGAAAAATAATTCTCCAATTGCGCAACGATCGTGGTATCTCACAAGAGAAGTTGGCACTAGATGCCGAAGTAGATCGAACAAGAGTAGGAGAAATAGAGCGAGGAGAAGCTAACCCAACTATAGATACGCTCAGCAAGATTGCTAACGTACTTGGGCAAAAATTAGGAGCACTTATTGTTGAAGCTGAGGAACTTAGCAGTGGGGTTATAGGGAAGATCGTTCCTACTGTTAAGCCTGCGTATATTAATCAGAATGTTCCATTACCTACCGGCCTTACGCATGACCAGCTAGAGAAAGCACTCAATCAAGCACTTGTGACATTGAGCCAGATTGGGCTAGATCCTACGCAAGGAGATATTCAATACAATATATACAGTGGAGCAATTTCGAATATAGTCACTAAGGCAATAGCACAGGCGTCAGATTTTGTACAAAATAAAGATACTGACCATCCAGACCTCTTTAATCCTAATTTGGATCGTAACCATCCAGATTGGGGTCTTGAAATGAAAACATCGAATCAGATTGCGAAGGGGGGAGAAAGTCATAATCCGGGGAAAGGATGGTTTATGATTGTGATTTACCAAATTATAGAAGGACAAACTCACATAGTCCAGGTTGAAGTTGCGCAATTAGAAAAAGAAGATTGGACAATACATGAACGAGCCGAGGAAAGCAATCGAACTCGGACCGCAGTAACGCTTTTAGCTGCTACTAACAAACTGAGGAGAAATTCTGTCTATTTAGATCCAAACTGCTTAACTCCCGCGTTAAAGAAAATCATTTTCCACCCGAAACACTGAGAAAATAAATAGCTATATTACAAATAACTAGAAAAGCCGTCTCTGTAAAAAAGGTGCTAATGGTACCGTAACTGGAATAGTTGGAGCTTGTTGATTTATAGCATCAGCATATAGTGTTTCTTGTAGCATATTTCCTCCTCTATTATAGAGGCTAGCAAGCAGGGGAATAGCATTTACTGCGATGTTATAGTAATGTTCATCAAGCTCCACTCCTACACTTGTATAGCCAACGGCTTCAGCAGCCGCTATAGTTGAGCCTCCGCCCATAAAAGGCTCTAGAATCCGTCCTTCTCCTAGCGGTAAAGCTGCCCGCACAATATAGCGCATAAACCTTTGTGGTTTAAGAGAGGGATGATTTGCAATTTTGCGTTCTTCGGGTGGAGTACGTTCACTTGGTACAATATCTGTAAATGGGCGTTCTGGTGAGTCACGACGCAAGCCACCTGTTTTCCATTTGCGCAGGTTATCTTGTACACGGCCATCGAGCGGCTTACGATATAATTCCCACGGTTCCCAGGCAGAACGGGGCATAACAGTGACATCACAGAACTCTTCTTCTGCATTTTTCGGCCTATCACCGCCTCTCAATGTTTGTACCAGACGCGCAACCTCTCCTCGTCTTTCCCAACCATTATCCGTCAGGGCTGCACTGAGAATATGTGACAGAAATGTATTGGTAGCGATGAACATATGAGCTCCCGGTACTACTACACGCAGAGCCTTAGCGCCCCAAACGAAAAAGAATTGATACAAACTTTTCAAATCATCTTCGCTTAAAACAGTAAATCGCGGCAAGGGAGAACGCGTAGCACCATTTAACGTAGGGGGTATACGCCACATTCCTCCACGGTTTCCATTGCGCAGTTTTGCTTGTTCATCTGTAGAATATTCTTTTAACCCGTAAGGAGGATCAGTAATTATCGCCTCAAAGCTATTTTCAGGTTGTGCGTCGAGCCATTCCATACAATCAGCGTGATGCAATGTATAGGTCATGCTTGCCTCCGATTTAGAACTTATCTCTATTATAGCAAAAATAGCTCTATATTTTGCATATTAGTACAAAAGTTCTGTTTCTCGCCTGATTATATTGAATTATCCTGCGCTCACCTCAGTATCCAGCACAGGCTCCTCCTCCACCACCACAGGGCAAGGCTCGCGGATATCAATCTCCAGTTTGCCATCCACCGCGCTGACATGCACCTCGCCGTGTTCAGGGATATTGGCCAATAGGATGCGCATACTGAGCGGCACGGTCAGCAGACGCTCGATGGAGCGGCGCAGCGGACGCGCGCCCTGCGTCTGGCTGAAGCCCTCTTTACAGAGCAGGTCGACGGCGCTATCCTCGGTGTGCAGCGTCAGACCCTGATCGAGCAGGCGCGCGGCAAGATCGTTTAGTTGCAGCAATGCGATCGAGCGCACCTGTTGCGGCTCCAACGGATGGAAGATGACGACATCATCTATACGATTGAGGAACTCGGGGCGGAAGGTTTCGCGCAGGCGGTCCATCAAGCGGTCGCGCTGCATCTCCTCGCCGGTCCCCTTCATGCTCGCGCGGAAGCCGCTGGGCATCGAGCGGCCAAGCATCTCTGTGCCCACGTTCGAAGTCATGATCCAGATGGCGTGCTGAGCATCAACGGTGTGTCCCTGAGCATCGGTGAGGCGACCGGCATCGAAGACCTGCAAGAAGAGATCGAAGACCTCCGGGTGCGCCTTCTCCACCTCGTCGAGCAGCACCACGCAGTGCGGACGCCGACGCAATTTGCCCGTCAACTGGCCCTCCTGATCGTAGCCAACGTAGCCGGGAGGTGCTCCCACCATGCGCGAGACCGCGTGCTTCTCCATATACTCGGACATATCGACGCGAATGAGGTGATCATCGGAACCAAACACCTCAGCAGCCAGCGCGCGCGCCAGTTCGGTCTTACCGACGCCGGTTGGTCCCAGGAACATGAAGACACCCGCCGGACGATTGCGCGGTTTGAGGCCCGCGCGCGCAACCTGGATGGCCTGCGCTACGCGGCTGACCGCCTCGTCCTGGCCAATAACACGCGCCCTCAAACGGGCGTCCAGCGTCAGCAGGCGATCGCGCTCCTCGCGGCCCGGTGCCTTGACCGGAATACCGGTGCGATACGAAATGACCTCGGCAATCATCGGCGCGCTGATCACTGGATGATCGATCTCCTCGGTCTTGCCAGAGCTGGACGGCTCGTTCTCGACGGAGAAGACACGCGCCTGTGAGCAGGCTTCGTCCAGCACGCTACATGCCTTATCGGGGAGGCGCAGGTTGGGCAAGTACTGCACCGAAAGGTTGACAGCGGCCTGTAGCGCGTCATCGGTGATGGTGGCGTGATGGTGCTGCTCATAGAGCTCGCGCATCCCAGTCAGGATCGTCAGTGCCTCCTCTTGCGATGGCTCCTCGATAAGGATGGGGCGCAGGCGGCGCTCCATGGCGGCATCCTTCTCGATCGTGCGGTATTCCTGCGGCGTCGTCGCGCCAATGCAGCGCAGGCGTCCACCGGCCAACGCTGGCTTGAGGATGCCTGCGGCGTCGATGCTGCCATCGGCGGCCCGCCCGGTCCCGATCAGCAGATGCATCTCGTCGATGAACAGAATGATATTGCCGCTGCCCTCTGCCTCTTCCAGCACCTTGAGGAGACGCTCCTCGAATTCGCCGCGATACTTGGTACCGGCAACCAGCGAACTGGCCGATAGCTCGATCAGGCGTTTATCGCGCAGCTCGGGCGGCACCTTCCCATCGACAATGCGCTGCGCCAGCCCTCCCACGATCGTCGTCTTGCCCACGCCCGAATCGCCGATCAGGATAGGATTGTTGCGATCCTTGAGCATCAGGGTCTGCATCAGCAGACGAATCTCTTTGTCGCGCCCGATCAGCGGCGTCAACTGCTTCGTGCTGGCCTGCTTTGTCAGGTCGCGTCCCAGGCGCTCCAGGACCGAGTTCCCACCGCCCTTCGCACCGATAGGTCCCTCGGCACCGAGCGCGCCGGGCAGTTCCTCGGGGACCACCTCGGGACTGGCACCCACCGAGGGAACCAGTTCCAACAGCGCGCGTGCGCTACTCGACATAATCAGTTCAATCAATTGCGTGGGATTGATGCCCAGCTTCATGAGTAGTTCGTGGGTCACGCCGTCATTCTCGCTCAACACAGCCTGGGCGATCGAACGCTCGTCGACGGTCGCGGAGCCCGCGCTCGCGGCGGTACGCTCAGCCGTTTGCAGAATCTCTTTGCAGCGCCGCGTCGGGAGAATCGTCGTGTCGCTCGTGGCCTTGCCCGAACCCAACGCGAGGCGAATGACATCGCGCACCTGCTTGGGTGAGAAGCCCAGACTGCGTAAAGCATCCTGCGTGCAGCCCCCATCCAGCTTGGTCAGGGCGATAAAGAGGTGTGGCGTGCCGAGGTAGTCCTTATGCATGCGCCGGGCCTCGCCCAGAGCCAGTTCGAGCACAGCGCGCAGGAAGCGGCGATCGGGCGTCCCGGAGGACGACAGCATCGGTGCCATAATATGTGAATCGTCAAAAGGATCGAGGCGTGGCTCGATGGGCCGCTCTTTGCTGGAAAGCGCGCTCGTCACCAGGCGCTGCAGCGGATCGCCATAGAGCACGAAGCTCATCCAGGAGGTATCATCGATATAGTGTTGTGCCATCGTGATGCGCGCGCGGCGCAGAGCCTCGCCCAGCGTCACGCCATCGGCCACATCCTGATAGAAGAGGGCAGCGAATTCGGAGACGCGCTGCGTACTCACAGGCCAGCGCAGGGCTATTACAGCCCCCGCGCCCGCTGCCAGGAGTGAGCCCGCCTCGCGCTCCATCACCTCATCATGTTCCTGCTGACCCTGACCATTTGCGCCCGCGCGACTCCCGCGCTCATCCTCCAGGCAACTCAGAAACACAAGGGGGCGTCTGGGCAGAGACTGGAACAACTGCTCGACGGCACCACTATCCAGGCGCGAATTGCCTGAAAGGGCCAGGACAGGATCGCCGTTCCCCTGCGTCAAAGGGAGTGGACCCGCGTAGTGCAGCACATGCGGCGAATCGGAACTGACACGCATGCGCATCTCAAGCTGATTCGCCTGCTGCCGATACAGGATCATGCGCGATACCGACTCGGGCAGCGTCGTACACAGCGAAGCAACCTCCTCCTCGGCTCCCGGACGCTCACCCGTAGGATTGACCAGGAAAAGCACAGAGAGTCCCTGCGCCTCGCGCCGCCCCATTCTCCGCGTCGGGCGTTCGCCAAGCGTCGGGCGCTCCCTACTGGCCGAAGAGAGGACACGCCCCATCCCCACCATATTGCAGAGATAGCGTCCCGGTCGCGCGCCATTATCGAACATCAACTCCCAGGGAATATCCGGCGTATTCGTGCTGAGCAGCAAGGAGGAGTCGAGGCGGCGCAGCGACTCCTGAAGCGGGGTCGGCAGCAGCGACTCGAACAGGAAACGTCCTAATGTGAGCAATGAGTCATTAACGGCCCCCAGCTTCGTGGTCTGGCGCTTCACTTCCATCACTGCCAATGCCTGCATAGATTGCGCGGCTGACTGGAGGGAGCGGCGCAGGCGCGTGAGCGTCTCGGTGCTCAGTTCGCTGTTATATTCCTGGCCTGCCGGGCCATCGGGAAGGTCCAGACGAAAGCGATAATGTGTATCTGTACGTATAATACTTAATAGAGCAGCTTGTTCCATGGAAACATCTCTTCCACAATCGTCCCGACAATCGTTTCATAATACGATCGCGCTAAAACAAACATGAGATCACGGCAAAAGCAGTATACGACTTGCCTTTGACCCTTGTCAATTAGAACAACATTGCTCCTATGGCATGTATTACTTTCATTGCTGGCTGGTCGTCACTGACTCCTGCTGCAAAGAACAGATCGTGGTCCTGGTATGAGGATTGGAGATGCTGCTGAGCAGAAATTCTGTATCTGCGGTCAGGAAGCCGTTGAAATTGAGTTGCGCGCCACTTGCCGAAGCGCACACTCCGGCGGTGGGAAGCACTGTAAGGTTCAGCGTCGGATAGGTGGAGGCCTGGCGCTGTATCAGGAGATGATACCCACCGCTGCCCAGTGGCGGAACGTACCACGAGACCGTGACTTTCAGCGAGCAGTTCTTGGGGACGACAACGTAGCCGCCGAACATTGCGCGGCCCGACTCATCGCTCTTCGTGTTATCGGGAGGCCCGATCTTATCAATGGGGTGCCATGCCCCCCGGTACGGATCACCAATCATTGGAGCAGACGCCCCGGCGTCGTACTGGCCCGTGGGACAGACAAGCTCCTGGTGCGCGTAAACGCCATTGGGCGAGCAAGCCGCCAGAGGCCCACCGCACAAAGGCACCCCCGTATCGAAACCATTCCCGGAGAGCAGGCGCGCCGACTGCGGGACGTAGATGCGCACGTAATCGCGATAGGTATCGAGTCCATACACGGGGCCGATCTGGTTATAGATAAGATCCATCTCCAGCGAATGTGTCGCGCCACCGGCAGCGTCCAGCTTGACCGTATCGGACAGCTTCGTCTGCACATACTGCGACGCCTTGTTGGCGCTCACATTCGCCTGCACAATGTACAATCCGTCGTGCGCGTTTGAGCGATCGATCTCGCCTGCGTAGCCATACTGCTCTAGCAAGCTCTCGACCTGCGGATTCGTCACATAGACCTGCAGATCGCGCGTCCTTAAATCGCTGAGCACCTGCAGGCCCAGGGCCATCAATTCGGTAGGAGAGGCATGGCGCACGCGGTCCATCAGGATACGCGCCACGTCAGAGGTAAAGAGCTTGCGCGCCTGGTTCGGATCATTCACATGCTCGACAATCTCAATTTTGCGTATACCGGCGTTATCCAGTTGATAATAATGCAGGCGATCCTCCAGATTTTGCGCGGTAATCGTCTCGTTATATTTAGGGACCTGTATCGGCCCGATAGCCTGCAAAATATGCTCGATAAAGAAGGGCGTAAAGACGACAACGCCATCGGCATTGCGCTTCACCTCAAGTTTATACTGCTTAATCGCGATGCGCGCCGACGTGGGAAAATCGGCGGAGAGGTTCGAATCGCGCAGGCCCCAGTTCTCGAAGGGCCACCAGGAGCGGTACGCGGCAGGTGCCAGGCCACCACTGGTCGGACTATTATCGTTATACTCGACGCCGGAGATATCGTGCAGCGAGAACGGACCAACACGCCCACTATCCACTGAAAGCTCGCCGTACTGACCTGTGAAGCCGCCGGTTGGGCGCAGTTCCGCGCGGTCCATCGTCTGCACCAGGAAGACGCGCGGCTGCCCGACTCCCAACAGCCAGTTGGCCGGAGCCAGCAGGTCGCGCCCGCGTTGCAGCAGCGTTTCCACCTGGGGCAACATCTGGAACAGTTCCTGTATCTGTGTACGCTGGCTTGCGCTGATCGGTAATGCGCCCAGCGAGATCGACTGTGACTGCACCTGAATATCGTTCAAATACGGCAGAATCGCGTCGATCGTCCTGCCCACCAGAGCCAGATCAGCGGAGGTAATCAGCGGCGCGTGTGAGGCGCTCAGCAACGGCCCCTTAAATCTGGGTGACAGCGTGAGCGCGGTCGAGATCAGCTGCTGTCCAACCAGGGTTGTGTCGATACCAACCTGGCTGGCGGCGCGCGCGCTCTCGACTTGCGAACGATACTGTGGAAGATACTGCGTGATCGTATGGATCAGGGGAGTTGTGTCAATAAGGGTTTGCACCTGCTTAAAATCGTCATGGGCCGCTGTGAATTGCTCCTGCGCGCGCGTCAACTTGCCTACATCCAGCAGACCCGTCGGATGCGAGCTCGTTCCGGCAAAGATTGTCTTGACGGTGAGCAGGTGCTCCACACCGCCATAAGCGTGGGCACGCAGCAGATTATATGTCGCGTAGGCGTTCGCGGCATAGCTCGCTACAACGATAAGCGGCGTGGCAATACTGAGCAGCAGGAGCAGCAACAGGGCAACCGAGAGTATCCAGTAGCGCGTGAAGCGCCGCGGTGGGTCGCCGAGCGGATGCATAGACAAGGTAGACTGCTCGCTCATTGTCAGGTCCGCATCAGCTTCTGGCGGGCGCTCCACATCAGCCTTCTCGACAGCCGTTTGTTCTTCGTTCTCAGTGGAGGCTAGTACCGTTTTCACATTTTCTAACATTTCCACCATTTCTGCATTCTCTACCGCTTCACCTCCCTCCTTACCCTCCTCGCCCTCATCCAGAGCAAGAACCTCGGTACCTTCCGCCTCCTTACGCTTTTCATGCTCTTCGCTCTCATCCCGTGCCTCTAGCACGCGCTCCTCTTGCGCTTCGTTTTCCTGTGGAGCAACAGACGCATCCTCTTCCGGCTCTATATCCACGTTGGTATCAGAAGTATTCAATGTGTCGGGCGTGTCCTCTCCATGTTCATCGGGCACTACAACGGCGACATCATCTCCTGTGCTGCTTGCTGGTCCGTCCTCTTCGCTCGCATCTTCATGTTCTAAGGTGTTGCTATGTTCTATTGTGCTGCTCTTATTTGTTCCATGCCCATTGAGATCTTCTAGCACACTCTCTTGCTGATTTTCAGCTGAAACGTCTGGTAGCTTCACAGCTTTTAGGCGAGGTTCGGTGGGATCTTCTCTTACTGGCTCTGGTATGGAGTCTGCTGAGGTATTTTCCACTATAGCAGGAACATCAGTTGTAGTAGGGGGGCTATCTATTGCGGCGTGTTCTTCTACAGGGAGAGTTTCAGCAGAAGCACCGTTTCTGTCGGTATGAGCATTGCTAAACTCTGCATCAAAAGGGGACGCAGTATTTGCGGAGGCGTTATCATCAGACATGCTACTGGACATAGGCTATCCCCCAGATAGAAGCAGAACAAGCAGCATCCCCATATAGCGTCCCATTTCTGCTCAGAGATTAGATAAAGATTTAACACTCTTATAACGCGTGCAGGAGCCCCTGCGTTTCATTAGTAGGGCTTTTATACTGCTTCCTAATTATTGTATAGTGAAAGTCAATCATAGAACATTCGCCTTAGCGCCTTAGTATAGCATAAATTATCTGTATAGATTAGCGCTGTAATAAAGAAAAGAGAGGTGGCAACAATGACCGATAATCTTGTCTGGAAGATCGACGCGGGGAGCAAGGTAAAGTTGCAGGATTACGATCCTGGCTACACCGGTGCTCATCCCGATCACGCGTCGGCGGACCAGGAATTGGCGAAGCTCAGCGAAGAGTTGGGCGAATTACAGGAGGCACTGGCAGCAGCCCAGCATCAGAGCCTGCTGATCATTCTGCAAGGGATGGACACCAGCGGCAAAGACGGCACGATTCGTCATGTTCTATCGCATATTAATCCGCAAGGATGCCAGGTGCATTCATTTAAAGAGCCGACGCCGGAGGAATTAAGCCACGATTTCCTGTGGCGCGTCCACAAGGTCACGCCCGCTAAAGGCGTCATGGGCACCTTCAATCGTTCGCACTACGAAGACGTGCTCGTCGCCCGTGTGCACAACCTGGTGCCAGAAGAAGTCTGGAGTCGGCGCTATCAAGAGATCAATCACTTCGAGCAGCTACTCGCGAACAACGATACTATTATACTGAAGTTTTTCCTGCACATTAGCTACCAGGAGCAGGAGAAGCGCCTGCTGGCCCGCGAACAAGACAAGGACAAAGCCTGGAAGATAGCGGCCAGCGATTGGGCGGAGCGTAAATACTGGGACGCTTACCAGCGTGCATACGAAGACGCGCTCACGAAATGCAGCACTGATGATGCCCCCTGGTATATTGTGCCAGCCGACCACAAATGGTATCGCAACGTGGCGATCGCGCACACGCTGGTCTCCACCATGAAAAAATACAAGGACGAGTGGAAGCAGCAATTGGAATTGCGCGGACAGGAGGAGCTTGCAAAGCTCAAAGAGCTAAAAGCATCCCTGCCTCAGTAGGGGCAGGTAAAACAAGCTTATTTACAGTTTGCGCGTGGCCCGGCCTCGTGTGCGGGCTGGTGGAGGATAGTAAACGGGCGTCGTAGCGATGATATCGCCGATGCGCAGTTGCACCTGCATGTAACGGTAGGCCGGGCGATGGTAGTGCGCGAACAGCATCAGGCTATGGTGCGCGATCACATCGGCCTCATCGGTATGGCGCGAAAGAACCATTTGCCCGCCGATAGTCTCCTCGGCGGTCGCGACGGCCACCTCCTCGCCACGCTCGCCCATCACCAGTTTGCGCGTCTCGCTCCGCACGGCGCGATTGGGCCAGAGGATCAACGCGATCGCCTGTCCCTTTAGCCGCTGCTCGCGCAGGCGCTCGCTCAAGTAATCGGCCAACTTGCGAATAGCGGCGCAGGTCTCGTCGGCATCGGCGGCATGGTTGAAGCGCACACGCGCATTCTGGCTCAGCGGCGGCGCGTCGGGCACAACGAGGCTGCCATCCTCTCCACAGGCCACCTGATAGACCCAGCCACCCAGGCGACCCAGACGACGGATCAGACCCTCTTCGTTCAACACCGCGACCTGGGCGAAGGTAGAGATGCCGAAGTCGCGCAGATGCGCCACCAGTTCGGCGACCGCGACCGGATCGACCTGATCGCTACGCCCCTCGGCCTCCGGTGGCCGTGAGCCAGGCACCTCCTGATAGTCCTTCAGTTCCGGCAGGGCACCCAGAATGCCTGTTCCCGCAGCGCGCACCTGTAGCAGCATGGAGAGAGGAAGCGTCTGCACAAACGAGGCTTCGCGACCCGGCGGAATGTAAAGCACACCCTGCCGACCATCCTTGCGGCTCATCAGCGCGGCCAGTTCCGAGATCGCCTTGCCGTTCGCAATACCGATGAGCGCGGTCAGCCCCATCTCCGCGATCTCCGCGCACAACCGTTCAGCTAACGAAACGGGAGAATCGAAAGCGAGTTCACATCCACGTAAATCTATGAAGGCATCCGCGATCGGTATGGATTCGATGATGCGCGAGTAGACCCTGTAGCGCTCGCGCAGACGCTGGAGGACCGTCTGGTAGCGATCATAGGACGCGGGCATAAAGCGGGTGCGTGGCGCGATGCGGTGTGCGCGCCGCAGAGGCATGCCCGGACTGATCCCCAGCCGCAGCGCAGCCGGAGAAACGTCGATCACGCGCCCAGGCTCGTTCGGTCGCCCGGTGCCCGTCCCGACGACAAAGCACTGTCCACGCAGCGATGGATCGAATATCTCCTCCAGGGTACAGTAAAAGTGACGGATGCGCACATGCATAATACCCTGGCGCAGACGCGCGCGCTCCGCCACGCGCAACGCCTCCTGCACATCGATGGATGCGCCAGCAGACTGTTCGGCGATCGAACCATTCTTCCCCTGCATGTTACCCGACGGAGCAGATGGTAGGTTAAATTGTTGCATACTTTTCTTCTATCATTATTTGCATATCTATCGGCACACTTCTAGCACTCTTCTGGTACTCTTCTACATCCAGGTGAGAAAAACAATTATTTATACGACCCTTGTAGCCCTTACGGACGCATCTTCCGTTCAATACTGCTTCCACCCCTCACACCCCTTTCCTCTATACCAACGTCAGCAAGCTCCTTTGTTTGCATATGACTAGTGCGAAGTTGTGCAGCATTCTGCCCTCTGCACATTACTCCACTTCGTCAGCAAGCACTATGAGCAAGCGTTCCACCTGTTCCTTTATATTTTCATACTCAAGCGGAGCTATGTCAAGTAATCGAGCAAGCACGATACTTGATGAGATATTTCTGCACCTTTCTTGTTATAAAATACATCCAGAAATGTATTCTGTTTTTCTTGCAAGAAGCCAACCTATGAGGTATATTTAGGTGTATACTCCCTTCTCATTAAAATGAAGCATTTATCGTATTGTGTAACATCAAAAAGGGAGACCGTAGCATGACTGACCGCGATCGTTTCGACAAATTTACAGAGCGGGCCAGAAAGGTTCTGGCCCTGTCACAGGAAGAGGCCCAGCGCTTGCAGCATAACTACATCGGCACCGAACATCTCCTCCTCGGACTTGTGCGCGAGGGCGAAGGGGTCGCCGCCAAAGTGCTGCTCAACCTCGGTGTTCGGCTTGATGAAGTGCGTCAAAATATTGTTACTATCATCGGCAGAGGCGACCAGGCCATTCCAGGCTCCATCGGCCTGACGCCGCGCGCGAAGAAGGTGATTGAGCTAGCTGTGGACGAGGCACGCACTATGAATCACCACTACATCGGGACAGAGCATATTCTCCTCGGGCTGGTGCGCGAGGGCGAGGGGATCGCCGCTATGACGCTGGAAAGCATGGGGGTGCAACTGAAACGCGTGCGCGAGGAGACGTTGCGCGTACTCAAGCAGGCAAATCCGGCTCCTCCTGACGACCAACAAAATTAATTATTCGAACCTCTCTCCTACAAATTACGACGCGTACAGGGTTAATTCTCATAAGGGTAAACGATCTTAACCATAAGTGTATACTCTTAACAGAAACGTAACCCTGTTCACGCGTTCTTCTTACTCCTATTCAGGTATGCTTTTAGCAGTTCAGTACACCCATTTCAGTATCCTCAAGCGGATCGAGAAAGGACACGAGCTCCTACCGCTTCCAGCGAGGAAAGTATATAGATGAAAACCTACCACGTCAAGTGGAAATGCATTAAGGAGCCAGACCATGTGCAAAGAGGCCCTTTCGCTCGCCAGTTTCGAGTCGCCTGAAGAGGTGAAACTTGCTGGTTCTATTGAGTTTGTCGATACGCTTGAGCCAATCGTATCGCGCATGGACGCGCTCAAAGCACAGTATACGCAGGTCGCACTGGTTACTATTGCACTTCGCTTTGAACAGGATGGGAAAATCTACGCGGGCCGCGCGGCTCCCGCCGATCAAAGCGCGCAGCATTATCTCGAAAACCTGCGCTCCTTAGTACGCAAAACTGATAGCGTCTTTCTGCTGCGCCACACCTTCTACTTCCTTCTGCCCGGTGCCAATCTCAATGGCGGCGCGATCGTGCAGGAGCGCCTGTGGGAGGCACTGCTCTGGCGCGTACATAACACGCTCGATGGCGATTTCTTGCGTCCACGCTCGATGATGGTCGGCCATGCTGCCTGCGAGGTCCATTGCAACAACTTTACCCAATGTATCGATGCAGCCAGCGAGGTGCAACTGAGTTTCGAACTGCTCCCAGAAAAGGTGGCACGCAAAGTTATAACGACGACGACGAAAGATACCGAACTGTCGCTGCTTGCGCGCAAGCTCGGCGTTCCCTATGTACCGCTCCTGCCGCGCAAACTGCCCGCCAGGATACAGCGCCTGGTCAATCCAACCCTGGCGCAGGAGCTGCACTGCTTCCCCATCGGTCGCGACCGCGATATCCTCACGGTGGCGATGTCCAATCCACAGGATCACAGCGCCCTGGAGCGCCTGCGC
>JALYTQ010000008.1 GCA_030854195.1 Chloroflexota bacterium | reverse complement strand
CCTCGGGTCGCCAGCGCGCTAAACATACCTCATCCTGCGCGTAGCGTCGGAGGCGCTGAGGATTCAGAGAGGTGCTGAAAGGTCTGAACGGGTATGGCTAGCCCTATTGGGTATAGCCGGTCCCGCCGTGTTGCTTCAGAAGGTCGCGAACCTGCTGATCGCGTCCGTCGGGGCGCACGACTACAACAAAATTGCCGCTACGAAACGAGCGCTCGTAGTAGTCGATCTCATCGGGGCCAAGGCCCATGTTTAGCAGCATCGTTCTGATATCTCCAAGGGATTCGTCCTGACTCTCATCTGGAAAGATAAGCAGGTCTTTCACCCCGGTTAGAAAATCCTCACTCTTGAACTGGCGCGAATAGCGAATCTGGTCGCTGGTGAAACCGGCGGCGTGTAGGGCGTCAATAGCCTCCTCGGCCTGCGTTGCCACGCTAAATGTCGCCATGACGATACTTTCGTTTGTGCGATTTGTGGCCATCTTCATCTCCTTCTCAAGCTTATATACATGGAAAGTATAAGTGTTTCTATACAACAGCACGTTGCGCCACAACGAAATGATACAGCGAAGCATATTTTCGCACGCGCTTCTCAAGCCAGACGGTTCCGATCTTAGCAAGCAAAGTGCATCTTTTATCTTAATCCATTCGTGATATCACTAGAGTTTGTGTACCCTGAAACAGGATAGAGGAGTTGAGACCTCATTATAAAGCTGTGTTGGTTTTTTGAACGCCAGGTATTTTTTCATCTTCTGGCCTGGAAGAACATAGCGCCTGACAACAGTTGTCTTTTTAGCAGACCTGCTGCCGCATCTTCTCCTGAACCGGTAGAGCATAGACAGGGATCACTAACAATTCCACAATAGAACAGGGTAAAGAGGAATGACTCGCATGACAGCAGATAACGAGAGCACTCCTGGCACCGATACGATGCTTTCAATAGAGCATGATGATATAGAAAAAAAACTGCGTGGGAGTGAGGAGCGTTATCGTTCCCTTGTCTCTGCAATCGCACAGATTGTATGGACCACGGACAGCAAAGGCTGCATCGGCGGCGATATGTCCACGTGGTGCGCGTATACCGGCCAGGACGCGGCGCAAATGGATAGGGAGAAGGTCCTGGCGGCCATTCACCCAGATGATCGCAAGTCCGTCTATCGGGCATGGAAGCAGGCAGTAGAGGCAAAACGGCTCTACGAGGCCGAATATCGCCTGCGCCGCTACGATGGTATCTACCGTTATTTCGCCGCGCGCGGCGTCCCGGTGCTTGAGGCGGACGGCTCTATACGCGAATGGGTGGGCGTTTGCAGCGATATCAATGAACGCAAACTCCTCGAAGAGCATCTGCGCGAGAGCGAGCATCACTTCCGCGTCATGTTCGAGGAGGCGGCGGAGCAGACACAGCAACTGCAAGCGGTTTTTACCTCTATGACGGACGCGGTCCTGGTCTACGATTGCGATGGGAACATTATATTCGCCAGTCCAGCGGCCCAGGAGGTATTTCCACTGGGCATTCAGGCGGAGCAGCCATCACAGCCGGGGCAGAAACGCCCGTTTCTCTATGTGCTCTGGGATGAGCAAGGTCGGCCCCTTTTGTCCGAAAGGGCACCCATCCAGCGCGTTCTACGCGGCGAGGTGCTCAAGGGCGCGAACGCGGTAGATGTGGTATTTCATACCGCAAACGGTCAGCCCAGGTACCTCAGCATTAGCGGCTCCCCCATGCACAACATGGAAGGCGAGATCATCGGCGGCGTGCTCATCGCCCGCGATATAACGGAGCGCCATCAGCTGGAACGTCGTACACAGGAGGCGCTCGAAGGCATGCTCGCCATGGCGGAGGCGCTGATCCGGCTGCCAGATAGCGACGGCACAATCGATACGGTAGGGCAGCCCCTGGCAGAGCTTACATGCAGTATGCTTGGCTGCCAACGTGTAGGCATCTTCGTCGTCGAGCAGGCAACAGAGCTGCTGCGGCCCATAGCGGTCGTTGGACTCGCGCCCGAGCAGGAACGCGCCTGGTGGGAGGAGCAGCGCCAGCAAGAGAGTACGCTGCGCGAGAGTCCAACGCCCGAGCTGGTCGAGCGCCTGCGCGCCGGTGAAGTTATCGTACTGGATATGCGCAATCCTCCTTTCAATGATTTTCCCAATCCCTACAATATAAAAGTTATGTTGACCGCACCCATGAATATAGGTACACGCCTGGTTGGACTGCTCACGCTGGATTATGGCGGCGTAGGGCACAGCTATAGCGAGGGAGAAATAGCGCTAGCCAGCGCGGTTGGGAAGCTATCGGCACTGGTCATCGAGCGCCAGAGGCTACTGAGCGAGCAGGCGGAAGCACAGGGAAGAGAGGTAGCGCTCCAGGAGGCGAACCGGCGCATGGAAGAATTCCTTGGTGTAGCCAGCCACGAGCTACGGACGCCACTCACCACCATCAAGGCTAACATCCAGCTCGCCTTGCGACGCCTGAAAACGCTCAATAATAGGGCGAGTGTGGCGACCGAAGAGATCAATGGAAAAGTCAACGCCACACAGGATATGCTCGCGCGGGCAGAGCGCCAGGTCGGCGTCCTGAATCGCCTGGTCGGCGATATGATCGATATCTCGCGTATTCAGGCCGACAAATTACAGGTGCATCTGCGCCAGGAGCCGACTAACCTTGTCGCGATCGTGCAAGAAGTTGTGCAGGAGCAACGCAAAGCCATGCCCGGACGTAGTATACTGATAGAGATGCCTGCCGCTGAGACGCTACCCATTCTGGCTGATCCCGATCGTATCGGGCAGGTGCTGACCAATTACATAAGCAACGCCCTCAAGTACTCTGAGGCCACGAAGCCCGTCGAGGTACGGCTGGCTTGCGAAGGGCCGATGGCGCGCGTCTCAGTGCGTGACGAAGGACCAGGACTCAGCAGTGAGGAGCAGCAACGTATCTGGGAATGTTTTTACCAGACACCGGACATCAAAGTACTGAGCGGCTCGGGTGTAGGTCTGGGACTCGGTCTCTACATCAGCCAGACCATCATTCAGCGCCACCAGGGACAGGTCGGGGTGCAGAGCACGCCGGGCAAGGGGTCCACCTTCTGGTTCACTTTACCCATCGCGCATCCTGCAGATACGACGGAGAACGAGGCATGAAAATACGGGACTGGACGACGCTGGGGGCAATGGCTATAGGAGCAGCGAGCGCTGGCTTCGCCGTTAAAAGTTTGTTGCCGGAGAACTTCACGACCGAGCAGATGCATGAGCAAGCAGAAGAGGTCGTTGATGGCTCAACGTGGCCTGAGATCGAGGTCTCTTTTCTACGCTGCGGCCACGTCAACCTGCCGGAGTTCCTGGCGGTGCGCGGCGCGGCTTCGTTCGCGACGCATACGAACACGTACAGCGCCGTGCTGATACGCCATCCCGCTGGCACTTTTCTTTACGATACCGGCTTCTGCAGCGATATTTACACCTTCTTGAAGGGTCAGTCGCTCTTCTTTCGCACCGTCCTCGGAGGCTTCGTCTTCGAGCAAGCGCTCAGTAGCCACCTGCAACAGCTAGAGATCAAGCCGGGCGACCTCGATTTCGCCCTCCTGTCACACCTGCACTGGGACCACGTCAGCGGAATTCCAGATATTCCAGGCGTGCCACTACGCCTTAACCGCGTAGAGTACGAAGCGGCAAAAGAAGGGCTCTCAGGCCCCCATTCTGAGCTGGTCTGGCGGCTCATGGGCAACAATCCGCACTACTTATTTGACTGCACAGGACCCGCGTACATGGGCTTCCGTTCAAGCTACGACCTGTTCGGCGACGGTTCTATCGTGCTCGTCCCCTTGCCAGGCCATACACCGGGCAACACAGGTATGTTTATCAACCGGGCAGGTGGAGCGCGCATCTTCCTCCTGGGGGACGCTGCGTGGTGCGCGGACAACTACCTGCGCCCGGCAACCATGCATCCCGCCCTGTGGGGGCTCTTCACCAGCGACGACGCTACCGCCCGCCAGACGTTGATCGACCTCCATCGTTTCGCGCAGCGCCATCCCGAAATCCCTCTGATCGCCATGCACGACGCCGCTCTGCAAGAGGCATTCATGACGGTAGAAGCAGCACGCATGGTAAGGGCATAGCCAGTTCCGACCAACAAATAGAAAATTTGTCTGTGGCCTCTGAGTATGGTACACTGCAACAAAAGGGGGGGAATGAGGAAAAGCAGAATGACCATGAAGGCAACACAATCCAGCACATATATCGACCGCCGTGGCCGCAGCATGAGGCGCATGAGCTTCGAAGACCGGGTAAGACTGCGCAAAAATTATGTCGCTCAGAGCCCTCGCTGGCGTCATCCGGTGGTCGGTTATCTCCTCAGTCCTTTTATAGTCGCCCTGTGCATGCTCATCCTCCTCTTCCTACAAAAAACACTGGGAGTTCTCCATTTTTCTGCCACATTTTTGATTCTGCCCGTATTATTTGCCGCGCTCTTCTGGGGGGTCGGACCCGCCATCATTGCCATCATTCTGTGTACACTGCTGCTTGACTACTATTTTATCGCGCCGATTGGTCAGTTATTTTCTAAAGTCTGGCTCGACGCATCGCAATTGCTTCCTTTCGTCATCTCCTGCCTCACTATCGCCTTGATCACAGCTCAGCGCGAACGGGCCAGGCTAAAAGCCCTGGCTACCGAACAAGAGCTGCAGATATACGCCGATGAACTGGAGGCAACCAACAAGAAATTGGAAGAGGCCAACGAGACAAAGGACCGTTTCCTCTCGATTGCTTCGCACGAACTGAAGACGCCCGTCACCACCATTCGCGGGCAGGCGCAGCTGATGATAAGGCGCCTCGCGAAGCAGCACGATCCCGAGATGGAAGAGATCGGCACCACGCTCAACAAGATCAACGACCAGACTAAACGGCTCACCACGCTTATCGACGAACTGATGGACGTGAGCAGCATTCGCGCGGGCAAGGTAGAATTGCATAAACGGAAATGCGATCTCAAAGATGTCTGCCGCGAAGTTGTCGAGGACCAGCGCCTTCTGAGTGGACGCGTGATTACGTTGGACGCGCCCTCGGAACCCATGAAGATGCAGGTCGACTGCGAGCGCCTGGCCCAGGTCTTCGTCAACCTGGTCGGCAACGCCGTCAAATACTCACCAGAAGGAAGCCCGGTCGCAGTCAGCATCGGCAAGCAGGATCGCGTCGCCCTCGTCCAGGTGCGCGATTCTGGCAAGGGCATCCCCAGAGACCAGCAGGAACGCATCTTCGAGACGTTTTATCGCGCCCCCGACACGCAGACCTCCTCCAAACGCGGTCTCGGTCTGGGCCTGGCGATCGCGAAAGATATCATTGAGCGCCACGAGGGACGCATCTGGTGCGAGTCCGAACCGGGTCAGGGCAGCACCTTCTTCGTGGAGCTGCCACTACGCTAAAAAAGAAACAAAAAAGCTCCCGAACAGCCTTGTGTTCAGGAGCTTTTAGTAGCAGGGGTGAAAGGAGTCGAACCTTCTAAAAGTCGTTTTGGAGACGACCGCCCCAACCGTTAGGCGCCACCCCTAAGATGTGTTATGATAATATCAGAGCGAGAAGCGATTGTCAAGAGTATCAGCAGATTTCAACTCCGCTGCCTTTGCTATATCTCGTAGTCTTCCGCCCAATTGTACTTCACTCCACCCACAACTGCTTCCTCATAAGAAACACGCCAGCTTTGTTTGCCATTACTGCGTATGACCCCTGCACTCTTAAAGCGCAGAGTCATACCTCCTATTTGGGGAGCCTCGTTGACAGGCACTATATAAACCTTCGATATATCCGGCACATATACCCCAAAATACTCAGCCTTTCCTATGTATCCTCGTTTGCGGTGGTTAGCCCCTTTACCATTAGTCGTCACAGAGACAGTGTTAAACTCGAAACAGGTTCCATCTTTCGCAATACGACCTGTTTTGACCTGGATACGAACAAGATGCGCTTCCTGGTGAACAAAGAACCCAAAGTCCCGGTGTTCTATAGTGGTATAGTATGCAAGGTCATAGCCCAAATGATCCGCCCAGGGTAATAATACTTCATACCCTAATTGTATGAGGCGATTTAAAACTGCTGTATGAGAAATTAACCCCTGCTGTGATGTATCCCTCACCATGCCCCACACCTCCCTCGCCCTTAAAAACAGTCAGTTAATTTCCTGGATGCACAAGAATTACAAAAGCCCTTGAACTTCAACATTCAAGAGCTTCTGTATCTTATAAACAACAAGCGGAGGGGGCGGGATTTGAACCCGCGAGGGGATTACTCCCCTATCCACTTAGCAGGCGGACGCACTAGGCCACTATGCGACCCCTCCATAGATTGTCACATGAACTGTATCTGAGTATACTCCTCTGTATTTTCCTTGTCAAGAGTTTGCGGATAATGAAAAAAGACACTCTGGCGTACTGTCTTGATTAAACACTATTCTGCTAGCCTTATTGCCATTGCCTGGTTTGTGTGTTTTACTTAGGATAGGAAAAATTGTGTAAAATTTCTGCAAGGGCGCAGAATGGGTAGATTTTGAGGGCGATGGCTATGGGCAATAGTGCGAAGAAAAGTGTGACGATTCGAGACGTGGCGCAACGCGCAGGGGTATCGATCGCAGCGGTATCCAGGGCACTCAATGGTAGCGGCTACGTGAGCACGGAGATCAAGCAGCGCGTGCAGGAGGCGGCCCTGGCCTTGCGCTACCGACCCCATGATTCCGCGCGGGGACTCAAGCTCCAGCGCACCAATACGATCGGGCTGGTGATCGCTGACATTACCAATCCTTTCTATTCCGAACTGGCGGCAGGCGTGCTGAGCAGCGCGAAGAAGTGGGGCTACCACGTCATCCTGGCGGCGATGGATGAGGAGCCCGCGACGGAGGAGGAGTACCTGAACGTGCTGATGGAGAAGCGCGTGGATGGTCTTCTGGCGGTGGCGACAGGCCAGAATCAACGCTCATGGCGCGATGTGATCGATATGGGCATCAAGGTGGTGCTGGTCGATCGCAAGGTTGAGTCGCTGCCGGAGGCCGATGTGGTGCTGGTCGACAATACAAAGGGAAGCTACGCGGCTGTCTCGTATTTGCTTGGCCTCGGGCATCGGCGCATTGGCATACTTAGCGGTCCAACCTCGCTCACGACGGGCCAGGGTCGCCTGAGCGGCTACTATCAGGCGCATACTGACGCACATATAATTGTCGATCGCGACCTGGTGCAGATCGTGAGCGTCAAGCGCGAGGGTGGCATGCAGGCCATGGAGCAGTTGCTGGCCCTCCCCAACCCGCCGAGTGCTCTTTTTGCGACGAATAACCTGATCGGCGAGATGGCGTTGTTCGCACTACGCGAGAAGGGCCTGAGCATGCCTGACGATATCTCGCTGCTGATGTTCGACGATGTGCCCTGGGCGTCGCTCACCACGCCACAGATTACAGTGGTGGCACAGCCCATTTCGCACCTGGGCTCGCGCGCCGTGGAGCAGTTGATGCTGCGCCTGCAACATCCCAACGAGGTAGTCCACGAAGGTCGCACCATTGTCTTGCCGCCGGAACTGATTACGCGCCAGAGCTGCGCGCCACCACGCTTCGCCGTTACGACGAGTAACGGACAGAGCGACTAATTTCAGTCGCTCAGTGTATGCAATTCGCGGCGCAACAATTTTCCCGCCGAGTTGCGCGGAAGAGCGGCTACAAGATAGATGGCGTGTGGCAACTTATAGCGGGCGAGCCGTGATCTGGCATAGTCCAGCAAAGCGGCGGCATTGGTAGTGCTGCCTGGGCGCAGGTGAATGTAGGCAACGGGAACCTGCCCCCACCGCGCATCGGCGCGACCGCTTACACCAGCCTCCTCGACATCGGGATGGGAGAGGAAGACAGCTTCGATCTCGGCGGGATAGATATTCTCGCCACCGGAGATAATCAGGTCGTTGCGGCGATCGAGCACGTAGAGATAGCCTTCTTCATCAAGATAGCCAATATCGCCAGTTGAAAGCCAACCATCGCGGAAGGCGTCGCGGGTGGCCTGGGGCCGATCGACATAGCCAG
This sequence comes from Chloroflexota bacterium, assembly GCA_030854195.1. Taxonomy (GTDB): domain Bacteria; phylum Chloroflexota; class Ktedonobacteria; order Ktedonobacterales; family Ktedonobacteraceae; genus JACDAE01. The sequence continues at coordinate 32,503 of JALYTQ010000008.1, read as the reverse complement.
GGGTGATGGTGGGGCCTTTGAGATAGATAGTGCCAGGTTCGTCTGCAAGCGCCTCGCGCTCGTCGTGCATAATGCGCAACTGTACCGGCAGCAGAGGACGACCAGCCGAGCCGAGTTTGCGCAGAGCGTCGGCGGGCGAGAGCGTTACCGCCTGGGAACAGGATTCGGTCAGGCCATAGGTCTGCACAATGGGGATAGCACGTCGGGCACACTCTTCTAGCAAAGGACGCGGCGCGGGTCCACCCCCCAGGAGCACACAGCGCAGGGTGGCGGGATAATTGGCGTGATGCGCAGCCAGCATGCCCTGTAGCATCGTCGCGACGACCGAGATGATCGAGACGCGGTCCTCGTGTATCGCCCTGTTCACGGCGGCGGCATCGAACTTCTCCTGCAACACAACGCTCATGCCGTAAATGACGCTGCGCATGAGAATCGAGAGTCCGCCTATATGAAAAAGAGGCATGCAGGCGAGCCAGCAATCATCCGGCTGATGACCCAGGTTGAGGGCGGAGCCGAGCGCGTTCCACCATTGCATTCCGTAGGTGATGAGCACGCCTTTGGGATTGCCGGTGGTGCCTGAAGTATACATAATGGCTTGAGTCGCGTTAAGGTCGATCAAGGTCTGTAGGGGCTGCGTGCTCTCGACGACGCCGGGCAGGAAAACAGCGCCATCTTCCACAGTCAAGGTAGCGCTGGATAGTAGTTCTCGCGCGCGGACCTCGTGCTGGCTATCGTTCAACAAAAATGCCGCGTGAACATCCTGCAATTGCCAGCGCAGCTCGTCGATCGTCAGGCGGGTGTTGAGCGGGACGAGGATGGCACCGAGGCGCGTCAGGGCGTGGGCGCAGGCGACATAGGATAATCCGTTGCTGGCAAGCAGGGCAACGCGGCTCCCATGCTGCACACCGAGGGTGGCGAGCTGCCGGGCGAGGCGCGTGACCTGCCGCTCCATTTCGGCGAAGCTCCATTGCACATCCCCACATTGTATGGCGAGCCGCAGCGGAAAGTTTTCGGCGCTGCGGGTCAGCCAGTTAGATAGTTGAATATCAGATGTCATAAGTAATCTCTTCTATACATGATTGGATAAGCTTCATCTATTTTATAACGGGCCAGCGCGGCTCTATCCAGAGAAACGCCCAGACCAGGACCGGTGGGCACGGCAAGGACGCCATGCTGTATTGCTAAACCTGCGAGCAGTAGATCATCTTCCAGAAGGGACAGGGTGGCGAGGCCACATTCCAGCGTGACTTCGGGCGTGGCGGCGACGAGATGCACCGCGCCTGCCACACCGACGCCTGCCTCGATTGTGCTGGTGATGACACAGCGCACACCATACTCGGTTGCTGCGCGTATCACCTGCTGCGCCGCACGCAGGCCGCCGATAAGTTGAGGCTTGAGGATCAAGATGTCGGCGGCTGCGTGGGCTAGAACATGACGGGTGCTCTTGAGATTAAAGACGCTCTCATCGGCGGCAATGGGTATAGGAACAGCGCGCCGCAGCCTGTGCATCCCTTCCAGGTCGCCTGCTGGCAACGGCTGCTCGACATATTGTAGATCGTACTCCGCAAGTTGTGAAAGAATGGTCACGGCCAGATCAAATGTCCACGCTTCGTTGGCGTCCAGGCGCAGATGCGGAGAAGGACCAATAATGCGACGAACGGCAGCGACGCGCTCTCTCTCCCGATCCACATCGGAGCCTACCTTGAGTTTTATACATTGGAAGCCCGCTGCAATAAGTTCCTGAGCGCGTGTGATCGTGGCATTCAGGGGCAGGGCACCGATGACGGCATTGACGGGGATAGCGTTTTTGGGAGCAGGCGATGAATCGCCGGACGCGATAAATCTGGTCCCTACACTAGAATCTTGTGAAGATAAGAGGGCGGAGATGCTGTGCCCGCTCTGTTTGCCTATGGCATCGAGGAGCGCGCCCTCCAGGCCACAGGCGATCGTGGCGGGAAGTTCTGCGGAGCTGGTGTAGAGCAAGGCCAGGGCTTCGGCGAGCGTTTTCCCATGCAGTTGCGCGGAGAGCGTGGGAAGCGGCACGAGGGCTGTTTCCAGGTCGTCACCCGCGAACTCTGGCAAAGGCGCGCTCTCTCCAACGCCGAAGAGACCATCCTCAGTAATGACTTCGATGATAGCCCCTTCTCGCCTGCTCAGTGAACCGTGAGCAGTTGTGAAACGGGAGCGCAGTGGAATGCGGTAGGGATACCAGTGTATGTTTTTTATACGTTGCATGCTTGTTTTAAACAAAATGGTGGCGTTTCTAGCACGCAATCCACTTCCTTCCTTCTGCATAGTTGTCTGACTGTCTTTCTTCAAAAACTTCTCTCATCATAGCAATCCTGTCATTCTCCGTCATTCTTCGTCTTTTCTTTTGAATTATATATGCTACGCACCTCCATTTTTCCTATGGCTCTCCTTTTTACTTGAATGTGATGAGCTTCTCAATTACACTGTCTCTATTATTTCACAGCCTCGCATAGCTTGCGAGGTTAAAGCGTATAATAAGATATGAGATTGCTCTTATAATTTTCAACGGAGGTTATTGCTCCCAAATGCATAAAAAACAATTTACCGAGGATGACACGGCCTATTCTCGCGTACGACTCCTCGTGACATATTGTCTGGAACGTGATACCTTCTTGCGTTCGACAAAGACGGCTCTAGTTGTTGGAACGACTCTGGCCGTCATTAATCACGGGCAACAGATTTTCTCAGCACATTTCGCTCTTACCTGGGCCCTTCCTACGGCTGTAACGTATCTGGTCCCATTCACCGTTGCTACCTATGGACAGATTCAAGGCAAGCGGCAACGTGACCGCTTGCAAGTAGCATCAACTGCACTGGCTTCTCGGGGCATGAGAGACCCTTTCCTGATCCCTCATGCGCTCGGGAACCGGGAGCCAGAGCAGGCTTCGCATTTTTCCATCAGTCGGCCTTCATTTTTCCTGACCTCGCCTTCGGTAGCTTTTGACGGACCTGCTCAGCCTGCTGCTCTCTGCCCTGAAGAGGATATGTGGCCCATGAGGCAAGACGCTCCTTCCCGTCATCTCCAGATTGCTCCTCGCTTCACCCTTCCTATGAAGCCACACACGGCTAGAGGAAGTTTTACGCCAGCCCCTTTTCCAGACTACGCTTCTTATATTTTGCGTGAAAAGAACCATGTTTATCAAGGGGCTGGATGAACAAAGCATTGCGACCACTCCTCTTCATCTGCTTAACCGGGGAAGCAGTACATTGGCAGCTCAAATATGGTGCATAGCTTGACTTTGGCGCAATAATAAGATAATAATTTATTGAGGTGAATTGTTGCTACCTGAATATTTATGGGGAAAAAGAGCATTCAATGTCCTTCTTCAGATATGTTATAAACAGAGAGTGGAGGAAATATTTTTAGTATGCAGGAAAGGTACACGGAACACACGCGGTCTCTGGCCCAGGCGATTCTTCATAGCCCCGGCGAAACTTCATCCGCACTGCGATGCGCGAGCGAAGCCCACTCGGCTCAGTTGAGCGGTCGTGCCTCTTCTCAAGCGAGCCAGCTCCCACCGGAAGTGGAGCGGTATCTCTCTAAGGTGGCGCTTCATGCCTACAAAGTCACTGATGGAGATATCGAGGCTCTACGCATTGCGGGGTATGACGAGGATGCGATCTTCGAGCTAACGCTGAGCGCCGCACTGGGAGCTGGCATGGCTCGCTTGGAGCGGGGCCTGGCAGCATTGAAAGGAGAGGCGAATGCGACTCAAGAAGATTGAACAGCTTTTGAAGGATGAGCCGGTTTCCGATATCCGGCGGACGCTATCCTATCGCCCTGATGTGTTCGGCCACCCCTTTTCAGCGTACTTGCAAGAGGTCTTGCGCGGACCATCGGACTGGAGCGTGGGTGAGCGCGAGTTGTTCGCCGCCTTCGTTTCGCGCACCAACCAGTGCTCCTATTGAACAGGTACCCACGGCGCAGTTGCGTCTAAAGCCCTCGATGATGAGCTGGTCACGGCTGTTTTGCAGGACTGGCGCTCGGCCCCAATTGACGAGAAGATGCGCGCGACCTTGCGCTTATTGGAGAAGATCACACTCGCGCCTTCCGAGGTGGAACCAGAGGATATCACGCCTCTTCGCGCCGCAGGAGTAAGCGACCAGGCCATTGAGGACGCCCTGGTGGTCTGCGCGCTCTTCAATATTATCGACCGCATGGCTGATTCGCTGGATGTCGCAATTCCATCAGCCGACGGGTTCGCCCGCACAGGCGAGCATTTATTAGCGCATGGGTATTTGTAGGGTCGCCTGACATTTTAAAGTCTGGATAATGGAGGCCGCACTACGCTGGTGCGACCTCCATTAGTACGTCTATGCACAAAACTCAATCATTACGGCAGACGCGGAAAGCGGGAGAAGTCGGGTTTGCGCTTCTCAAGATAGGCGTTCTTGCCCTCTTTGCCCTCTTCGGTCATGTAATAGAGCATGGTTGCGTCGCCCGCCAGATCCTGGATACCAGCCAGGCCATCGGTATCGGCATTGAATGATGCCTTGAGGAAGCGAATAGCAAGCGGGCTCTTCTCCAGAATCTCACGCGCCCATTGCACGGTCTCCTCCTCAAGCCGCTCCAGGGGAACGACCGTGTTGACGAGTCCCATGTCAAGAGCCTCCTGGGCGCTGTACTGACGACAGAGGTACCAGATCTCGCGCGCTTTCTTATGTCCAACGACGCGCGCGAGATAGGTCGCGCCCCAGCCAGCATCGAAGCTACCCACACGCGGCCCCGTCTGCCCAAAGCGGGCATTGTCGGCGGCGATGGTCAGGTCACACAACAGATGCAGCACATGACCACCACCGATCGCGTAACCGGCGACCATGGCGATAACGGGCTTGGGGATATACTTGATTACCTTTTGCAGGTCGAGCGCGTTGAGGCGCGGAACGCCATCGCTGCCGACGTAGCCGCCCTCGCCACGCACGCGCTGATCGCCGCCGGAACAGAACGCCTTGTCGCCCTGGCCGGTAAAAATAATTACGCCGATCCCCTGATCCTCGCGGCAGCGGTTAAACGCGTCGATCAGCTCCGTAAGCGTCTCGGGCCGGAACGCGTTGCGCACCTCGGGCCGGTTGATCGTGATCTTGCCCATACCCTCGGCCTTTTCAAAGATGATGTCGGTGTAATCGCACACCTTTTGCCATTCAACTACTGACATATGTCTTCTCCTTTTTTTAACTCTTCAATAATACGACATCTCTGGTCTGCCTGGCTGTATTGTTAGCATAGCAGACAAGAACAGAACTGTGTTACCAGTTGCGCGAACACGGCAGGTTGTTCGAGATGCACGGTATGCCCCGCGCCTGCTACGATATGCAGCGTTGCGTGCGGCAGATCCCGCGCCATCTGACGGGCAATGTGACAAAATTTTGCATCGAGTTCGCCCGCGATAAGCAGCACAGGCAGGTCGAGCGTGGACAGTTGCGCGCTCAGGGCTGGCTGCGCGCCCGTTCCGACGCCACGCAAGCTATTGGCGAGACCCGCTGCCTGATTCTGTAGGCGCTGGCGATGCAGAGCTTCCTGCTGCGCGATCGGCAGATTGCTCTGACTGGCGAATAGAGGCAGCTTTTCCCAGCGTTCAACGAAAGGCGCGACGCCTTCCTGCTCGATGAAGGCGGCAAGGGCATTATCGCTGCTCCGGCGTTGCTCGCGTTCGCGTACATCGGCGATGCCCGGAGATGCGCTCTCCAGAATCAGGGCGCGAAAGAAACGCGAGAACGCTGTATAGAGCGCAATGCGCCCGCCCATCGAGTAGCCCAGCAGAACGGCCTCTCCTGCCTGCACGCCAAGCTCTTGCAATACGGCAAGTATATCTTCCTGGCAATGCTCCATTCCATAGCGCGCGGCATCGTCCGGCACAGACGACCGACCGTGACCGAGCATATCCAGGGCAACAACGCGCCAGCCCGGCAGAGCAAGATCGGCAAAGAGACTTTCCCAATTACGCGCGCTTCCTGTAAAACCCTGCAACAATACCAGCGTACCCGCGTGATCGCTTCCACCCACAAGCGGCTCGCGTTGCAGCACGCCGATCTGCACACCATTGACATGAACGCACTTATACACAGGTATCATTTTCCAACTGATTTTTTCATTTTTGTTACGTTCGCTTCCCTCACCTGAAGAGCCTCGCCAACGGCCTGCCAGAGCTGGCGATGCATCTGCACGTTGCTAACACGCTCGGTTGGTACCTCGATGACGTGTAGCCCACCGTTCGCAATGCTCGTGTTTACGGCTACACGAAAATCGTGCCAGTGAGAGATGCGCTGGAATGTTCCGCCGTACATCTGCACGACGGGCGCGAAGTCCAGGCCCGTCGGCGTACCGAAGAGCTGCTCGAAGTGCTCGGGATAGGACGCCTGGGGCAGGAACGAGAAGATACCGCCACCATCGTTATTGATCAGTACTATGGTCAGGTCGAGTCCGTGCAGGCGGGCGGCGAGCAGACCATTGAGATCGTGGTAGAAAGAGAGGTCGCCAATCACCAGCACGGTCGGTCCGTCCGAGGCCGCGCTTGCTCCCAGGGCGCTGGAGACCACGCCATCTATACCGTTGGCACCGCGATTGCCCATCACGCGCACGTTCAAATTATCCGGCCAGAAGAAGGTATCCGCATCGCGCACGGGCATGCTATTGCCAACGTAGAGCGTTGTCCCGTCGGGCACGCTTTTCGCGAGTTCGGTAAAGACGCGGCCCTCGAACAGCGGCGCGAAATCCTGCATGGTCGTCTGCATCTGTTGGCGTGTAATAGCCTCGGTGCGCGCCCACGTAGCGCTCCACTCCTCGTTCTGCCCACTCTTCGTGGATAGAGAAGCGAGCAGGCTTTGACAGAGGGACGCGGGATCGGCGTGGATCATCTCGCTGGCGAGCTGTGTCGGTTCTTCCCAGCCTGCATTCCCATCGATGACGATCTGAGGACAGGCGGAGTAGTGCTTCAAGTAGAGCAGCAGCGGCTTCGATGTGGGCATGGCACCGAAGCGCAGCACCAGTTGCGGTTCGACGCGCTCCACAAAAGAGTCGATGCGCAAGAAGGCATCGTAGCTGGACAGCACGCAGGCATCTTCCGCCCGCGTGGAACGCAGCTGCGAGAGCGGATCGGCCAGAATGGGATAGCCGCTTTGCTGTCCGAGAAGGGCTAGCAATGCTGGCAATTCAGGATCATCACTGGAACCTGCAATGATCAGTCCGCGCTCGTGTGTATTTATCAGAGCGTGCAGGCGTTCAACCAGGGAATCGTGCTCCACACCGCTCCGTGTCTCGGTCACGCGCACATATGGAGCGTTCTCGGGACGGCCCTCCCAGGCAGCAGAATCACGCTGCGAGGGAGGTAGCAGCGACGGACCGGGTGTAGGAACAAGCGGCTCGCGAAAGGGCATATTGAGGTGAACGGGTCCAGCAGGAACGGCCTGCGTCAGAGCAACGGCGCGATCGGCAAGCGTGCGCACATAGCGCAGAGCCTCGTTGCTCGCCTCGGGCAGAGCCATGTCGGCAAACCATTTCGCGTGCGTGCCGTAGAGGCGATTCTGGTCTATGGCCTGTGGCGCACCATTGTCGCGCAACTCGTGAGGACGGTCCGCCGTCACAATAAGCAGCGGAACATGCGTAAGATGCGCCTCGACGACTGCGGGCAGGAAGTTCGCCGCCGCCGTTCCAGACGTGCAAACGAGCGCGACAGGCTGAGCGAGGCGCTTCGCCATCCCCAACGCGAAAAAGGCAGCCGAGCGCTCATCGACATGCATCCAGACACGTATCCGTTCCTGAGAGGCCAACGTCATAGCCAGCGGAGTTGAACGCGAACCGGGACACAAAACGACGTTGCGCAGGCCAGCGCGCTGCAATTCGTCGATAAAAGCGGCTGTATACACATACATAGAGTTCATAGAATCCATTATAAAGCTTGATGACATAACTTTCCCTTAATCGAGGCCGCCTGATCCGCGTAGCATTACCTTTAATTTTAGACATGACTCGGCATACTCGCTGTCAGGGCGCGAATCGGCGACGATGCCGCAACCAGCAAACAGGGTCGCGGTATTCCCCTCAATCAATGCAGAGCGCAGGGCCACCGCGAACTCGCCATGTCCATTCTTATCGATCCAGCCGATAGGACCGGCGTACCAGCCGCGATCCAGTTGCTCGTGCTCGCGTATCTCGGCCAGCGCGGCCTCGCGTGGAAAGCCGCCGACAGCGGGCGTCGGGTGCAGATACTGCAATGCCTCCAGAATACTGTGTCCTGGCAGCAATTCACCGACGATAGGAGTTTGCAGATGCTGGATATTCGAGAGCTTCAGCAACTGCGCCTGCGCCGAGACCTCGACGTTTGAGCACAGGTCCGCCAGGGCGTCGCGCACCATGCCGACGACGATCGCGTGCTCGTGCTGATTCTTCTCGCTAGCGAGCAACTCCTGACCTATCTGCCGGTCCTCTTCTTCGTTTGCGCCACGAGGAGCCGAGCCAGCCAGGGCCATCGTGCGTATCTGTCCATCCTGGGCAAAGACGAGGCGTTCGGGCGTCGCGCCCACAAAGTAGCGCCCACCGCGCTGGATAGCAAAGATGTAAGCAGCGGAATAACTCTGCCGCAGGCGTTGCAGCATCTCGTCGATAGCAAACGTCCCCTCTTCGCGCGTCGCCTGTACGGCGCGGGCCAGCACCACTTTCTCGAACGCACCCTGCCGGATGTGTTCTACAGCGTTCGCGACCAACTCCTTCCACGTCTCTGCGGGCAGCAGATCCCGCAACGCCAGCCGCACAGGCTGAGAGAGCGGCCTGGGATGCGCCAGTTGTTGCTCTACAGTGGCGTGCAGGCGCGTAACATCGGCGACGATCTGATCGGCGCGTTGCTCGATATCGTCAAGGGAGTCGACCATGAGATTTACCGTAATGGCCGCGTTCTTCTCGCCGCCGCTGAAGAGCAGGTAAGGCAGGACGAGCAGTCCATCGGGAAAGTTCTTCCACAACGGCATGTGAGGATGGAGCGGATCAAAGGCAAAGCCGCCAAAGAGGATCGGACCCGTCACATGCGATGGGAGCTTGCCGGGCGCGAAACCCACCACGGAACCGCTCTGCAGTGCGCGCCAGGATTGGGCAGCGCTACTAAAACTCCTGGTTCCGGTCGTTGCAATCGTCGTGACGGCACCCGTCCCTACAAATGCGCGCCGCTCCTCCGGCTTCTCCCAGAAGAAGCATTCGCCCAGCCCTTGCTGGCACAGCGCGTTAAAGACGGCCAGTGAGTCGCATGGAGCAAGTGGTTGCGTAAAGCTGGCGAGCACGGCATGGTCCGCCAGAGCGGCACGTGTGGTGGCACGATGCAAAGTTGCAAGCAGTAGAGCACGATCAAAGTACAGAGGCCAGAGACTAAAAGGAGCATTTGCGCTCGCGTTATCAACCAATACTATATCCATATTTCTCACCTGCATAATACGGCGCGACCTTTAGCACTACGCCACCTTTTCCCATGTGAAAACTACTAGAGAGAACATCGGGTTTCCAGGGGGAAAAATCAGTCGATGGTTGGCCTTGAATCGGTCGCAGGCATGAGCCTTAAAATGATGCCTGTAGTATTATAGCACGGCGCGGGGAGAGCGACAAAAATAGGCACTATTCTTGCTCTTGTATCAATAGGCATTGAGCTTTTGAAAATCATAGCGGCGAAGAAACGAGAAAATACTGAAGTGCTCCATTCTGATATGGCTTAATAGAGCTTGTCATTCACCATCTCCTCGTGATATGCTAGAAAAAATGTTCTTGTACTAACACGTCAAGGAACGAGATGCAGACTGAAGATGAGCGCCTGTTCGGTTGGGATATGACGCCCGGCATCGTCTCCGTGTGGGCGAATCGCGAGGGGCTGGCGATCGTGTGGCGACGAGAGGAGGGACACGTTACCTGTGCGCGGGAGCGTTTTCGTCCCTGGCTATTTGCGACGACGCTGGCCGATCTGGCCCACCTGGGACCCGCGCTGCTCCCCGTGACGGCGTTTGGCAGCGAGAACGCGCATGTCAATTATCGCGAGTTGGAGAGTCCCGCGCCTCCCACACAGAGCTACCGCTATCTGATTACTGCTCGCGATGGGCGCTACCTTGAACGGGCGCTGCTGGCGGGCGCGTCAAAGAGGCTTGGACGCCGCCTCACCAACTTGAATGAGCTTAACGAGTATTACCGCGTGGGTCCGGTCGAGCAGTATCTCATGGCGACAGGGCGCGTCTACTTCCGCGACATGACATATGAAGAGGGGCTGCACCGCTTACAGTTCGACCTGGAGACCACGGCACTCGATCCACAGCGCGGACGCATCTTCCTGGTCGCGGTGCGCGACAACCGTGGGCTGGCGACCATTCTTGAAGCGCCTACGCCGGAGGATGAGGCGCGGCTCATCCAGCAATTGTGCGCGCTGATCGGCGAGCGCGATCCCGACGTCATCGAGAACCACAATCTGTTCGGCTTCGACCTGCCATTTCTGGAGGAGCGGGCCGCGCAATTACGGATTCCGCTGCACCTCGGACGACAGGGCGGACCGCTGCAACTGGAGCGGCGCGAGGAGACGCTGGCGGTGGGACCCGAGGCGCGCCGCCGCACGCGCTACAGCGTGGCCGGGCGCGAGCTGATCGATACGCTGGACGCGGTGCGGCGCTACGACTTCGTGGTGCGCGACATGCCCAGCTATCGGCTTAAAGAGGTGGCGCGCTACTTCGGCATCGCCTCGCCCGAGCGCGTGTATATCGAAGGGTCGGAGATCTTCGAGACGTATCAGCACGATCCTGAACTGGTGCGGCGCTACGCTCTAGATGATGTGAACGAGGTCGATGGGCTCTCGCGTCGCCTGCTGGGCGCGCCGTTTGTGCTGGCAAGCATGGCCCCGCGTCGCTACGAGCGGCTGGCGTCGGCGGGTCCGGCGATGGGCATACTTGAGCCGTTGCTTGTGCGCGCCTATCTGCATGCGGGCGTAGCACTTCCCTACCAGGCGGCGCAACAAGACGACGGGCAGGCACTGCACGAAGGCGGCGCGACGATTTTATTTGCCGAAGGAATCGCCGAGCAGGCCGTTAAGGCCGACGTTGCCTCGCTGTACCCCTCGCTGATGCGCACCTTCCAGATCGGTCCCGCCTGCGATCGCCTGGGCGTCCTGCTTAGCATATTGAGTCGCCTGACCGATCTACGCCTCGCGCACAAAGCGGCGGCGCGCTCGGCTGACGCGCTTACGGCGAGCCACCACGAGGCGACGCAGGCGGCGATGAAGATTCTCATCAATGCTGCGTATGGCTATATGGGGGCTGGCTCAATGGCGCTCTTCGCCGATAATCGCGCCGCCAGCGAAGTTACGCGGCGCGGGCGCGAACTGCTCAACACGGTCCTCGACGCCCTGCGCGAGCGTGGCATGGCGCTGATCGAGGCCGATACCGATGGCGTTTACTTCGCGGTACCCAACGGCTGGACGGAAGAGCAGGAGCGCGCCCTGGTCGCCGAGGTCGGCGCGCTCCTTCCTCCGGGCATCCGGCTTGAATACGAGGGACGCTACCGCGCCATGTTCAGCCACATGGTCAAAAACTACGCCTTGCTCACATATAATGGACGCCTGATTGTGCATGGTGTGGCGCTGCGCTCAAGCCGGGCCGAGCCATTCGGCGATCGCTTCCTGCGTCAGGCGCTACTCTGCCTGCTGACCAACGATATTCCAGGACTGTACGCAACGTTCCAGCGCACGGTCGACGCTCTGCGTAATCGCGCCTTACCTGCATCAGACCTGGGTGCCCGCGTGCGGCTCTCCAAGACGCCCGAGGCTTACCTCGCGGTGCGCGCCACGCGTCCCGAGCCACAATACGAAGCTCTGCTGGATGCAGGCCGCACGCGTTGGCATCCCGGCGAACGCGTGCGCTTCTATCGCACTGGCCCCAGAAGCTATACCTGGCTACCGGAGGAGGCCGACGAAGCTCCGGCAGGCGAAGAATGGGAGAACGGCGATGCAGGCCAGGACGGCCACGAAGGCAACACATCCTCGCGCCACGAGATCGCCGAGCGACGCGACTACGACGTTGAGCACTATCTGCATGTGCTGGTTACATCATATGCCGCTCGTCTGCGCAGGGCCTTCGAGCCAGAAGATTTCGCGCAACTTTTCCGCGTAGACAACCAGTTGAGCCTGTTCGATCGGCCCGTAGAGAGCGTGCAGCCGCGCTGGATTCGCTGCAAATAATATTCTGCCAACAGGCGTATAGCCCGTTCAAGGAATTAGCTTCTGGCGCGCCCGGATGTATCAACTTCTCCCCGCTAAAGATTCATCAAGAATCCCCTCAATTTCCTCGACAGAGAGAGCCTCTATATCCACACGATCGCCCTCTCTGGTAAAAAGAATGATCTGCTTCTGCCCTGTTGCGCCTGCCTCATCGTGCAAGAAACGATACAGGATCTGCGCCACCCGCTGCGCGGCCTTCTCTGCCCGCTCGCCATGTTTCTTGATCCCGATAGCGACCAGCACCGGAGCCGTCGCATCCTTTGGCACAAGCAGGTCCACATCCACATCATGTTCATGCTTCAACTGCTGCTCCAGGGTTTTGAGATGCTCTTTTGTCTCTGAAAAGAACTCCAGCGAAATCGTTGTGTCCATGCTTTTTTCCTACTCTTTCTTCTTTATGCAACAATGGCCTCCAGCGTTGCACCTTGTTTTCATGTATCTTACTCGAAGGATGAAGGGGATGCAAGCCCACGAACATATGCACAAGTGGACACTGGTAGAAGAGGCACAAGGATGCATAAGGTAGGGATGGAGGCAAGCTCCATTCCCTACTTAGAAGAGGATCTACATACTAAACTGACGGCCAGCGATACGGCGGTAGCGCGCCTCGACGAACGAATAGGCTCCGTAGGCGACCAGGCCCAGGGCAACGATGCCTAACAGAATAGGTCCGAACGGCTCGTGTAAGAGCACCTGTAGCGCGCTATCCAGACCCTTCGCGTCGTTGGGATTGTGCTGCAAGGCCGCGATGACCAGGAAGATCCCGACGATGCAGAAGACGACGCCAAGTGCTGCATAGCCCAGGCGACCCAGGAAGATCAGTCCCTTCTTCAACCGCGCATTTACGCTCTGTAAGGCAAGCTTGCGCTGAAAATTGGCGGAGTACGCGCGGTAGAACAGGTAGCCAGCAAGCCCGATCACGCCCAGGCCCACCAGAACTATAAGCGCGACGCCAATGCCGTACTTCAGCACTATTCCCGTCCAGTTCTGCGCCGACGCAGTTGAACTCTTGCCTCCATTGCCTTTGCCTGCCAGCAACTGGATAGTTCCAACAGCGAGCAGCCCATAGGAAACACCAATCGCTGCATAGCCGACCCGCGCCAGAATGCCCTTTGCCTTGTTGCCCTTTCCCTCGGTATCGAACAACGCCTGGATAAAGCACCAGAGCGCGAAGCAGATCAGTCCAACGGCAACAATGACCAGCAGAAATCTCCCAAAGGGCTCGTCATAGATGATATGAATGGCCCCTCTTTGATCCGTGGCCTCTCCACCTCTACCCGCCGCCAGTTCTACGGCGAGAATGCCGATGACGAGGTAGACCACGCCCTTCATCGCGTAGCCGAGGCGCGCCAGCATCGTCACCCACTTGCTCGTGGCTGCGCCACGCGCGCTACGTCCAGCGCGCTGCGCAGCCTCCGGTACATGCACCTTCGATTCCATGACCTTAGATTCCTTTCTTGCCCATTTCCAAAGAGCAGAACCCCCGCCGCCAGAATGCGTAAAAAGTAGTACAAAAGCATAGAGTGCTTTCTCATCTTCTCTTCTAGTACGGATTATTGTTGGGAAAGGGATACGCGTAGGGATAGGCCGATGGTCCTGGCAAAAAGTAGGACCGTGGAACAGGTACTTTGGACTTTGCCCGAATTGCACTACAATAGAGGAAAGACCGATTACGCTAGAGAAAGAGATTGTAGATGGTACGCCGCATTCTTGCTGTTATTTTGCTGCTATTAGCGATGTTTGTGCTTATCGGAGTAGGCGGGGTGCTTGCTTACACGCCACTGGGGACGCGGGTGGCCGCTTCTCTAGGTCCGCCGACTCCCACGCCGCAGCCGATTCTTACGGTGCAGGGCACGCCGCCCACAGTGAACGCGAAGGCCGCTTACCTGCTGGATGCCGATACCGGGCATGTGCTGGCCGATGTGCAGGGACAGCAGCGCCTGCCGATGGCGAGTACTACCAAGATTATGACCGCGCTGATTACTATCGAGACGGCGGACCTGAACAAGGTTGTGACTATCAAGCAGGACGCGATCGACGAGGTGAAGAAAAACAATGGCAGCAGCGCGCAGCTCGTGGTCGGCGATCAGATCCGCCTGAAGGATCTTTTGTACGCGCTACTGCTTCCTTCGGGCGATGACGCGGCCATCAGCGTGGCGGACGCCGTTTCTGGCTCGCCCGCTAACTTTGTGCAGCTTATGAACCAGTACGCGCAGCGCCTGCATCTGAAGCAGACGCACTATATCAATCCCGACGGGCTGACCTATATGACGCCGCAAGGGAAGCCAGACCCGAACCACTACACCAGCGCCGCCGATCTGGTGCAACTAACGCACAGGGCGCTGGACAATCCACTCTTTGCGCAAATCGTCGAACTACAACGTTATGTCCTACCAGCGACCGCTGAGCATCACGCCTATACCTGGGTGACGACCGATGACCTGCTGAGCCAGTATGCGGGGGCAACGGGTGTGAAGACAGGCTTTACGGGCGAGGCGGGCTATTGCCTGGTCTTCGCAGCTACAAGCGCAGGCCATCACCTGATTGGCGCTGTCATGAACGATACGGCGACCGATCCCAACCGACGCTTCCTGGATGCGGCAAAGCTGCTGGATTGGGGCTTTGCGCTCCCGCTACTGCCGCCGCCAGCGCCCACGCCACAATAAGTTTATTGTCCAGCATGGTTCATAATGCCTTGCAAAATGCTTGTGTTTGCTTTTTAGAAAAGTTTCATCGTATGATATTCTGGTAGGCGTATCGCCTCGCGATTATTCCTTTGGTCAGACTCGAACAGGTGAACAGGCAAGTCATCGATCAATCCGGTTAAAGGAGCTCTGCATGGACCAGTCTATTGTGCCTCCGTCAAGGGTGACAACCAGCAGGACGCAGGCACCTCCCGAGCACAAACGATCTTCCCCTGGCTGGAGCCTGCGCGTGCGTTCTCTTTGCGTAGGCATCGTGGCCGCATTAGTGCTGATAGGGCTGATTGCCCTGGGTTCGCGCGGCTTCCACTGGTTTGACGCGGCCCTGATCGGCTACGCGGTTGCAACGGTCTTTGCGACCGCTGCGGTAACGTATAAGTACGCGTTCTGGCTTTCGCGGCCTCCAACGGGACGCTACTGGAAAAGAAGCTGGCAGCTATTTTTCTCGTATCAGAATTTCCGCCACTATGCTCCACTCATTCCGCGCGCGATCGCTGATCTGTTCGCGCAGCAGTTTATACGCAGGCGCGGAGTCTACCGCTGGGTAACGCATCAGTGCATCTTCTGGGGCGTCCTGCTCTCGTGCGCGATCACCTTTCCGCTCACCTTCGGTTGGCTGCGCTTCACGCAGCCGCCTGTGGGAGGCTACCGCATCTGGGTGCTGGGTTTTCCACTCTTCACATTTCCAACCAACTCGGTGCTGGCTTTCCTACTTTTTCACGGACTGGACATCACGGCTCTCATCTTGCTAATCGGCCTGGTGCTGGCGCTCCACAGGCGCTTTCACGACCTCGCCCTGATTGCCGTGCAGCGTTTCCGCTTCGATCTTGTACCGCTGGTCCTATTGATGTCGATAGTGGTTACAGGGCTGGCGCTCACCGCCGATAGCACATGGCTGGGCGGCAGCTATTACTGGTATATCTCGCTAACACATGAAACCGTGGTCGTATTGTGGCTGATCTCGCTGCCATTCGGCAAGTTCTTCCATATTATCGAGCGTCCGGCCACGGTCGGTATTGAACTCTACTGGCGCACCGGCGAAGGGACTGCGATGCAGCGCTGCGCCCGCTGCCAGGAGGAGTACGTGCCCAGGCGCTTTATCTACGACCTCAAGAAAACACTGTCCGAAGTAGGTGAAGATTATAGACTTCCCTCCACCCAGTCACGCGTTCACGAGGAGCAGGCAACGGATACGCTCTGGTGGCAAGATTTCTGTCCAACCTGCAAGCGTGTGATACGCGCTCAGGCCAACCTTACGGCTCTAGGCCGCAATGGGAATCAGTTCTTATAGGGAAGTAAGTAAGCAGGTACACAATAGAAAGCAGAGAAGCAGATGAGCGTAGATAAGAATATCTTTCGCCTCGGGCGGCGCAATCAGCCTGAAACGTTCGATTTTCACTCTGGCGCAGGCGAGGGGAAAGTCCATTGGAACTCTGAAGAGGAGATTGAGCGCTACGTGCCGACGCATTGCTGCTATTGTGGCATACAGTGCGGCATGTACCTCAAGGTGGCGCATGGAAAGGTGGTCGGCGTTGAGCCGCGCGAGGACTTCCCGCTCAACCACGGCATGCTCTGTCCCAAAGGCGCGACGGCCTACCAGACGGTTAACCACCCCGATCGCCTGCTGTACCCACTGATGAGGCGCAACGGGAAAGATAGTCCTTTAGAGCGCGCAAGTTGGGATGAAGTGCTCGATGTCATCGCGCAACGCTTTCAGGCGATACAGGCGGAGTATGGCAAGGACGCGGTCTCCATCTTCAGCGGCTCCTCGATGACCAATGAGAAATGCTATATCATGGGCAAGCTCGCCCGCGTCGGGCTCGGCACGCGACACTGCGACTACAACGGACGCCTGTGCATGTCCTCGGCGACGGGAGCAAACGAGCGCGTATTGGGACTCGACCGGGCGTCGAATCCGATCAGCGATATGCTGCACGCCGATTGTATCTTTGTGATCGGCGCAAACGTCGGCGAGTGCTTTCCCATTGTGACCAGTTATCTCTGGCAGGCACGCGATCGCGGCTGTAAGCTGATCGTCGCCGACCCGCGCCAGACGCCGATTGCGCGCACCGCCGATATCTTCCTGCCGCTGCGCTCCGGTACGGACTCGGCGCTGCTGAATGGTATGTTGCACGTTATCATCAAGGAAGGGCTGATCGACGAGAATTTTCTACGCGAACGGACGGTCGGCTGGGAAGAGACAAAGGCGCTGGTCGAGCAGTATCCTCCCGAGCGCGTAGCAAAGGTGTGCGGACTACGACCGGAGGCGATCATTGACGCAGCGCGCATGTACGGACAGGCAAAAGCGGCGTTAACGTATATGGCGCGCGGCCTGGAACACCAGAGTAAAGGTGTGGACAACGGCGTGACGGCGATGAATCTGGCCCTGGCGACCGGCAACTTCGGGCGACCGGGCGCGGGCTGCGGCACGCTGACCGGGCAGGGAAATGGACAGGGCGGGCGCGAGATGGGACAGAAGGCATCTCAGTTGCCTGGCTGTCGCGATATCGAGAATCCCAACGATCGCGCCTACATCTGTTCGGTGTGGGGCATCGACGAGAAGGATCTGCCGCACGCGGGCTATCCGGCGACGTTGATGATTCCCGCGATGCTGCGTAAGGAGATTCGCGCCTGCTTCATGGTTTGCACAAACGCCATGGTCTCGCTCCCCGACCAGCATACGGTCGAGCGCGCTCTCCGTGGCCTTGACCTGTTTGTCGTGACTGACTTCTTCTTCTCGGAGACCGCCGAACTTGCCGATATTGTGCTACCAGGGACGGTGTGGGCGGAGGACGAGGGCACGACGACCAACCTGGAGGGGCGCGTCGTCAAGTATAACAGGGCAGTTGAACCGCCCGGCGAGGCGAAGCGCGACTGGGAGATTGCTTGCGAACTGGCAAAGCGCCTGGGCAAGGAACAATACTTCCGCTTCACTTCCCCGCGCGATATCTTCGACGAGTTGCGGCTCTGCACCAGGGGCGCGAAGTCCGACTACTGGGGCATCACCTATGAAAAGATCGCCGAGCAGAACGGCGTCTTCTGGCCTTGCCCCTCAGAGGACCATCCAGGCACGCCGCGCCTCTATGAGGAGCGCTTCGGCTTCCCCGATGGCAAGGCGCATATGCATCCCATTCCCTATATCCCACCCGCCGAGGAGCCGGACGAAGAGTATCCCATGGTACTCACGACCGGGCGCGTCATTTATCATTACCTTTCGGGCAACCAGACGCGGCGCACACCATTCCTGAAGGAGCAGGCACCGTTCCCCTGGGTAGAGATGCACGAGAAAGCGGCGGAACGCATGGGCATTGCAGATGGCGACTGGGTGACGGTGCGCACGCGCCGCGGCGAGATGACGGTACCGGCGCTGGTAGTACGCTCGATTCGCCCGGATACCATGTTCATCCCCTATCACTACGGGCACGACCAGGCGGTCAACCAGCTCACCAATCCTGTGCTGGAGCCGATGATGAAGATACCCGAATATAAAGTCTGCGCCGCCTCTGCCGTTCGCGCAGAGGAGCGACCCGCCTGGGCAAAAGACCTGGATGTGAGCCAGTTGAGCGCGGCGCGTAAACGGCGGCACGAACTACCTATAGCGCAGACAAAGCCGCAACCAGTCATGCACTGATGAGAGAGGAATTGTATGGCAGAGCTCATAAAAAGAATCTTTCTCGACCCCTCGCGCTGCATCGGTTGTAGATCGTGCGTGGCTGCCTGTCGGGAATGCGATACCCACAAGGGCGCAAGCATGATCTATATCGACTTTGTTGAGCGGCACAACACCGTTGCCTCCTCACCAACGCTATGCATGCATTGCGAGGACCCGCTCGCGCCCTGCGCCCAGGTCTGTCCGGCGCAGGCTATCCTGGTCAGTCCCGATGGAGTTGTGCAGTCCGCTGACGAGACGCGCTGCATCTACTGCGAGAACTGTGGCTATGCCTGCCCGTTCGGCGTCCCCAAATTTAATGTAGCGGGCCACTACATGCAAAAATGCAACCTGTGCTACGACCGCACCAGCCAGGGCAAGGGGCCAATGTGCGCCACCGTCTGTCCCACGCAGGCGATCTTCTACGGCACCTACGAGGAGTGGCTGGCAGCCGGACGCGGTAAACAGGGAGCGAAGCCGGTCAATACTTTTTACTTTGGTCGGCAAAAGTTGCGTTCACGTAACTATGTGGTGATGCGGGAAGAGGATGAGGAGCTGGATATCCTGGCGCTGGTAGACGCGGTCAATAGATCTACGGAGATCCCCCAGGCTTTATCCACCCAGGAAACAGAACAATGGGTAGACGCTGAGACGGCTGGTATTCCACAGCGCGTAGTGCCACCACAGCCTTGGACGCCACGCGAACCAAACAAGCAACCAGTACCTGCCGGTGGAGCAAACCAGCAAGAACGTATTTCTATTGTTTCCGTCAATAGCAACGTGTAGCCTGAGGAGGAGAGGCATCATGGTACGAGAAGTAGACCCACCCGACAGGCAAGAGGCACCCGCGAGTCCAGCCAGGACGAGCGAGTCGCTGGGCATGACCGAGCCGGTCGTAGTGGATTCCGGCGAGGACTGGCGCAAAGAGTTTCCATATCCCTGGGACGAAGATGAAGTGGTCACGCGGCGCGATACGCTGCGCTTCCTGCTCGCTGGCTCTGGCGCGCTCTTTGCGGCGACAGGCATCCTGGCGATACTGGGGCACTTACCCAGTGGTCCCAACGTGCGGGCCGTAGCCATCGCCAGGGAAGGCGAACTGGGTGTGAATGAATGGAGAGTCTTTGACTTTCCCGATCAGTACGCTCAGGGTATCCTGATCAATCTCCCCGGAAAGGGGTTGGTGGCCTATAGCGATGTCTGCACGCACCTCTCCTGCGCGGTTCAGTACATCGGCAATGGCCGCCTGCATTGTCCCTGCCACGAAGGGCTGTTCGACGCCGCAACCGGGAATGTATTGGCAGGGCCGCCTACCCGTCCGCTCCCGATGATCCAACTGGCGATAGAAAACCAGACTATTTACGCGGTGAGAGAGGTGGAACGATGAGCAATGGGAGACTGTACCACAGGCATGTCGCCAATCCCGATGATCCAGCGGTAAAGCTTCCAACACGCGGACCGCGCGGCGAGCTGCTGCCCGGTCCTAACTACCTGGGGCTGGAGGGACGCAATGCCATCGTACAAGGACAGGTCGCCCTTGTCGCCATCATCTTCATCGCGCAACTCTTGTTGGTGACAGCCGCGCTCTACGAGTTGCTCTCCGGACACGCCGATATACTCGGCTGGCTGGCGCTTTGCAGCGGCGCGGGCTTTGTCCTCGCATTTATCATCGTCGCCTGGCCGCGCCATCGTATTGAACGCCCCTAAATAAGGAGCCGCGTATGAAACAAGAGAAACAGGAAATCAATAGAGCGCGTGCTACAAGCGACGCAAATCCCCCGACAGGCGCGCGCGGGCGCATCGATCGCGAACACCCCATCGGCGGCGAAATGTCCGATATTGTGCGTGGCCTCCTCACGCGCACGCGCCTCCCCTGGCTCCTGGAGCACCACGCGCGCATACCTATCCTCGCGCTTTTCAGCTTCGTCAACGGCTGCATCAGCATCGGCATTATGGCAACACTGGCCGTTATTACGCGTTCGCCCTTTATTTTCCCATCGCTCGGCCCGACTGCCTTTCTCTTCTTCTATACTCCCACCGCACCTTCAGCCTCGCCACGCAATACCATCATTGGTCACGCCATCGGTGTCGTCGCGGGCTACCTCAGCCTCGTCATCACAGGACTAACTGCCGCGGGACCGGCGCTCGCCATAGGCGTGACATGGCCGCGCGTTATCGCCGCGGCACTCTCACTTGGCCTCACGGCTGGACTCATGGTTCTGCTCAAAGCGCCCCATCCTCCCGCTGGCGCGACCACACTCATCATCTCGCTGGGTATTTTGACTCACCCCTGGCAGCTTCTCCTGCTCATGATCGCCGTCGTATTGCTCACATTGCAAGCCCTGTGTATAAACAGACTGGCAGGCGTCGCGTACCCGCTCTGGAGTCCGCGCAATGAGGCAGATAAAGTAGAGATCAAGATAGCAGATTCCCAAAAGAAAGAGTAAGAAGAGAGAGCTACTGTAACAAAGAGAAGACCCTTTACCGACCTGAGCATCACCACATAAGGCATAGGTACTTATGGGTGTGCATATTTATGTATCAATATGCGTCATGGTGTATCCTGAGAAG
Organism: Chloroflexota bacterium; assembly: GCA_030854195.1. Classification (GTDB taxonomy): domain Bacteria; phylum Chloroflexota; class Ktedonobacteria; order Ktedonobacterales; family Ktedonobacteraceae; genus JACDAE01. Next base: position 11,327 of record JALYTQ010000008.1, on the reverse strand, counting down.
TGTCTACATTCCTTCCATATGTGAAAGAGCTCATAGACAGCATCGCTCTTTTTTGTTAGAATTCAGGTAGGAAGACCATAGTGCTTAGCGTACGGAGCAGAAAAGTCGCAAAGAGGCAGGGAGTCAGGGAAACCCTACCTATAGAGAGTGAAGAATTCGCATCTGCTTCGTTTTTTAGATCAGAGGATGCCTCAACAAGAAAAGAGCCGCCCAATGTTGAAAGAGTACCAGTGCAAACAGTATCATGACACAAGTGAGCGGATGGTGTATAATATGTTCGCTGACAGTAGCCTTACCTTAAGGAGTTCATAAGTCATGAGCGGGGATATGATTGGTCGTACCATCAAGGGACGTTACAAGCTCATCGATGAACGAGGAAGGGGCAGTTTCGCCACTGTCTATGTAGCACGCGATATTGAGAACAATCATATCTACGCGGCGAAGGTCATGCATGTCGAGCTTGCAAACGATGATGAATTACTTGCTCGTTTTCAACGTGAGGCGCATATTCTTTCGAGTTTCAGTGATCCCCATATAGTACGTATTGACGACTATGGGGATGACAACAACGCGAATTATATTGTTATGGACTATATAGATGGTCAGAGTCTGAAGTACTACATGATCAACGATGGTCCCATGGAGGCGCTGCGAGCATTAAACTATGCGCGCCAGATCGCCGAAGGGCTGGACACGGCGTATAAACAGGGTGTAGTGCATCGCGACATCAAGCCACAAAATATTCTTATCAACACAAAGGATATGGTCAAAATCACTGATTTTGGATTGGCACGTGGTCGGGAGACGGTGACGCTTACACAATCTAATGTATTTATGGGCACGGCCTACTATATTTCGCCCGAACAGGCGGAGAGTGGGCGTTCGGCGGACACCCGTTCTGATCTTTATTCGGTCGCTACAGTCTTGTTTGAGATGCTTGCAGGTCGCCCTCCCTTTGAAGGGGAGACGGCGGTCGACATCGTGATCAAACATATGAACGAGAAAGTCCCGTCGATCTGCCGCTTGCGCCCTGACCTGCCCATGGAGATGGACACCTTCATGCAGAAAGCGCTGGCGAAGGCACCGGCAGATCGCTTCGCGACGCCGCGCGAGTTCATTGTAGCGCTTGAACAGTTACAGGAGCGTATCCAGGCCCAGCCAGAGCGAGTCGGGCTGCCTGGCGGCGATCCAAGGCCGGGTAACGCGGGGCACAGGCCACCGCAAGTTGCGCAAAAAGAGGCACGCATCCTGGTTCTCTCAAATGGGGAGTCTATCCCCTTACGCGGAGAACTGATGGTGGTGGGACGCAAAGATCCCACTTTGGGCATCTACCCGGAGATTAACCTGGCGGACAAAACGGTCGGAAGGCGGCACGCGTACCTGCGCAATCAGCAGGGACACTTTACTGTCGAAGACCTGAATGCCCTGAATAAGACTCGCTTAAATGGAGTGATCTTAACACCACACGAGGAACGTACGCTCAAAGATGGTGATGTACTCCGCTTCGGTAGTGTTGAAGTACGTTTCGAATTGCGATAGAGTGGTGTTGATACGCACGGAGTCGCAATTGTAGGGGTACCCTATCAGGTGCCTGATGAAGATCGGGTGGTGGGCGGCCTGTTCTCAGAAGAGAGACAGAAGCGCCGTCCCACCGCCCCTACGATCAGAGGGGTGAACTAAATGGGAGCGTTATTACTTTTAGTGAATGCAGCGATCATTACATTGCCGGTTCCAATGTCTGCAATTATTATCGCTTTTATTATCCTCGCCATCATACTGGCGGCTGGCTCGGTCTGGCTCTTCCGCAGTGGGAGTCGGAAGAAAGGGACCAAAGCGGCAGCAGCAGGCGGCAATAGCGACTGGCAGCGCCAGTCGCCTCAGCAGCAGCAGGGCGCTGCCTGGAACCAGCAGAACCAGCAGCCAGGAGCGCCTGGACAGGGTGGCGGATGGGGCCAACAGGGACAACAACCCGCCTGGAATGCCACAGCGGACGCCGGTCCGGGCTGGGGCACGCCTGCACAACAGCCCGCTAATCAGTGGAGTGCTCCTGCGCAACAGCCCGCCAATCAATGGAACACCCCTGCCCAACAGCAGCAGTCAGCACAGCCTCAGCAACCAGCATGGGGCGCACCTAACAACACAGCGGGCCCACAGGCCAATCCATGGAGCACTCCTGCCCCACAACAGCAACAACCAGCCGCCAATCAGTGGGGCGCTCCTGCCAACCAGGCAGCTCAGGCTCCCTGGGAGCCAGCGCCGACGCCAGCACCGGCAGCCCAGGACCCCTGGGGCCAGCAGGCCGCCAGCCCGTGGAGCGCGCCCAACCAACCAGCACAGCCCGCACCGGGCCAGCCCCAGACAGCCTATGGCGCTGGCAACAATGGTTCCGGCCCCTCCTGGGGACAGAGCCCCAATAATGCCCCGCAAGATCCCTGGAACAACGCTGCCGCCGCACCCGCCAATCAGTGGAGCGGTAGCCCGGCACCCGCCAATAGCCCCGTCGGCACGCCTCCACCCTGGCAGCAACAAGGCGGCTTCGGACAGAATAACGGCGGCGTCATGCAGGATGCCAATACGATGTTCGCCAATAACGAGGCGGACAAAACCGTTCTGCGCACCCCTGGTCCCCAACAAGGGCTCGGCATTGTGCGCGTCGAAGAGGGCAAGGAGCCGGGCCGGATCTACGAGGTACGCAAGGAGTCGTTGAGCATTGGCCGCAGCCGCGAGAGCGACATCTTCCTGGAAGATCTGGCGGTTTCACGCCTGCATGCCTCCATTGTCAATATGGGCAACGGCAACTACGCGCTGAAGGACGAGGGCAGCGCTAATGGCACGAAGGTCAACGGCCAACTGGTCAATAAATATCAGACGTATCCCCTGCAGGAGGGCGACCGCATCCAGTTGGGCCAGACAGTGCTGGTCTTCGCCAGGCGCTAGTCGTAACGCTACGACACTATGCAGCAAGACGAACTGATTGGAACATCGCTCGGCGGCTACCGTGTCCTCTCTACGCTTGGACAGGGAGGGATGGCACGGGTGTATAAAGCATACCAGGAGAATCTTGATCGCGAGGTTGCGATTAAGGTTCTTCCACCCTGGTATGCCGCCGATCGCAGTTTCGTCGAGCGTTTCAATCTTGAAGCCAGGCTGGTCGCGCGCCTGTCACATCCCAATATCGTTACGGTCCACGATGCTGGCGAGCAGGCCGGACACCTCTATATTGTGATGCAGCTGGTCAGCGGCGGAACACTCAAGCAGCGCCTCGATCAATGGCACAGGCAGGGCAGGACCCTGGATACAACTGAGGTGGTGCAGGTCTTCTCACAATTGGCCGATGCCCTCTCTTACGCGCATGAACAGGGCATCATTCACCGCGATATCAAACCCGTCAATGTGCTGATGGACTCCTCCGCCCGCCCCATCCTCTCCGATTTTGGGATCGCGAAGGTGCTCGCCAGTACGCAAGAGGGGTTGACGCGTCCCGGAGCTGGCGTGGGTACGCCGGAGTATATGTCGCCCGAACAGTGTCAGGGTGGACCCATCGATGGCAGGGCCGACATCTACGCGCTCGGCGTCCTGCTCTTCGAGGCTATGACTGGCTATACGCCTTTCCGTGGCGATAATTATCCCGCGCTTGCTCACAGCCATATCTACGAACCCGTGCCCCGTCCATCGAGCCTCAATCCCGCCATTCACCCCGGTATCGAGCAGGTTATTCTGACGGCACTTATGAAACAGCCGCAGCAACGCTACCAGCGTGCCAGCGATATGGCTGAGGCGTTGAGACAGACACTAATAACCACTATCCCCGTTAGCTATCCTCAACAACCAGTCTTTCCCAGAACAACGGTACCGGTAGAAGCTGTCTCTCCCTGCCTCTACTGTGGCAGCCCGAACAGACCGCAGATGCGCTTCTGTACAAGATGTGGCACACCAATGAATCAATGCAACACATGCGGGACTCCTAATCCAGCAAGCAACCGCTTCTGCTACAAATGCGGACAGCCCCTGGCGCGCAGGTACTAGGGATGTAAACGCATTGATCGTCATCCTTTTTCCTCGAAACCACGCTGATAGCGCTAATAGGCAAACTCGTCTCGCTGCTTCGAATAGAGGCGCGCCAATGTTTTACGCTGCTCATCCAGGCGTTTGCGCTGGAGCACGCCCCGCTGTTCCTGGCTCATAGCCAGGATGGCGCGGACGCGCTCCACAATCGCGCTAGGCTGCGTCGGCTTGGTGATATAATCGATGGCACCCTCCTCGAAACCGTGCATTTGCTCTTTTAAATTTACAAGCGTACTGAGCACAATAACTGGGGGCGGCGATGCGAAATTGGCGCGCAGCCAGTTCAGAATATCCCATCCCGAGACGGGGCGCATCTCCAGTTCTAGTAAAATAAGATGGGGGGTAAACTCTACAATAGCCCGCATCGCCTCCTGTCCATCGGAGGCACCAGATGCAGCGAAGCCGCTGGAATTCAGGAAAAAGCAGAGCACTTGCTGAATAGGTTTTTCGTCCTCAATCACAAGAATTCTTGCCCTGGCAGGAGCATCCATATGTTACCTCTACAAACCACCATGTCTCTATAAAAATCCACTCTGTCAATCTACGCGCAGGAAGACCAGTGGGAAAAGCGCTCTGACCTTCGATCTCAGGTATGGCTGCGGCGGATCAGAGGAAAGCGCACTTCAGACACTGTGCGTTCTGCATTTTCGCTTTTCCGACCACCATCTTCCTGTTGCGCACTGACGGCAGCGTCTCCCTCGCGCCGCAGCATGAAACTGCCGCCCAGATCTCCGATCAAATGTTTAATCAAAGAGAGGCCCAGCCCCTCGAAGCCGCTATTCTCCCCCACGCTCTCCTCCACAGGCATCTCGGTGAGAGGACCACGGCCCGTATCTATCACCTGTACAATCACCGTACCATCCTCCTCGCGGCCATGCACCGTCACCGTTCCCTCGGTCTGGTTCGCCATCCCATGCTTGATTGCATTCGAGATCATCTCGTTAATCACCAGCGCCAGAATCGTCACAGCGCGCGATGGGATGACGATGGGGCAGGGCTCGACTACGAAGGTGATATGCTGCTCTGGTAGACTGAGGTTCGCGTTCGCCACCCCGACGATCTTGCGCGCAATATCATCGACGCGTGCCTCGCTCACGTCCTCGTGGGCCAGCAAATCATGCGTTGCCGCCAGCCCCTGCACGCGGTTGACGCTCTCCGCCAATGTCCGGCGCACCTCCGGCGAGCGCGTGCGGCGGCGCTGCAACGAGAGAATGCCCGCCACGGTCGCCAGGTTGTTCTTGACGCGATGGTGCAGCTCGCGCAAGAGCACCGATTTGAGCTCCAGGCCGCGCCGCGTCTCCTCGTACAGGCGAGCATTATCGATGGCAATGGCGGCCTCGTTCGCAAAGGTAATTACGAGCTGCATCTGTTCCGGGCTCAGCAAGTGACGATGGCTGCTGTAGATGCAGATACAGCCGAGCACCTTCTGCTTCACCTTGAGCGGCACACAGAGCACCGAATGGATGTCGGCAGAGATCAGCGGATCATGACGCAGAAAGCAGTGCTCATCGGCATAGAAGCAATCGACTGCCATACCGGGCCTGCCGGTCTGAACGCAGCGTCCGGCGCAGCACTGCCCCACGTCGATCTGAATGCGGCTCGCCAGCCCATTATCCAGACCATAGTGGGCCAGGACATGCAGGCGGCGCAGGTCAGGATCAAGTTCAAAGATGCAGGAGCGCTCGGCCCCCGACAGGTGAACGGCCTGCGTCGTGATCATTTGCAGGACTTCATCCAGATTGAGTGTAGAAGCGATGATCCACGAGACGCGGTGAATCGTTGCCAGTTCGTGTACTTTGCGGCGCAACTGCTCGTCGGTCTGCTCGTACAGGTGTCCGTTCTCAATGCCGATCGCAACAATGCCAGCCACCACCTCGACGAAGCTGATCTCGTCGCGCGTAAAGTCACGTGGCTCGCTCGACTGCACGCTGATGACCCCGATCAGGCGCTCATCGTTGCCAAAGAAGATAATTGGCAGGGACATAATACCATGATAATCTGTAGCATACGCCTGAGCCTCGCTGGCGAAGTTTGTGTCGGCCAACGCGTCCTGCACCAGGAGGGGCCGGCCCTTATCAGCCACCCAGCCACTGTAGCCCTCGCCCAGGCGCAGGGTGAAGTGCATACCACCGAGCGGGTGCGGGCCATTGGTGGCGCGTAAAGTCAACACGCGCTGGAGCTCATCATAGAAAAAGATGGAACAGAGATCGACGTGTAGCTGCTCGGCCACTACCTGCGTGGTCACCTCCAACGTCTGATCGAGGTCCATCGAGGAATTACTGACGCCATTGATGCGCTGCAAAGCAAGAAGGCGATGCTCCAGACGTTCTGTCATCTGCGCGTTACTTACCGCGCGCCGATCGGTCACTCCCTGGTAGCCTCTTGTCAGGGCAAGTATACTGCTCGCTTGCACCTGATAGAGATGCGAGAATGCCTCTGCCATTAATTCGGATGGAGAAGAAAAGATCTTTTTCAGCTCGGAGGCCAGCGCGTCAATATAGAGCTGGAAGCCGCTAATGCGCGTATCTAGCTTGCCCCCCTGCTCCGCCAGCCAACGCCCGGATTGTTCAAAACGAGCGGTTAATGTTTCGTGGTCAATTTCATCGCTTCCGATGAGAGCATTCAGGAGCAACCACGCGTCACTCCCCTCTTCGGGTCCGTAACTATCGCCAGAAACATGTTGAAGACAAACCTGTAAGCGGGTGATATGTTGAGCCAACACCTGTTCTACATTACTTGCACTTTGTGCCAATTTTTCCCTGCCTGACTGCGCCCCACTGGTCGGGGTCTGCATACACTTCCCACAAGACCACGTACTATCTCTAAGCCGTATTGTAGTTGTGTGATCTGGTGGTGTCAAGAGTTTCACCGGGCCAATGTTCTCGCCACGATAGAGAGAAGAGAGACAAATCTCCTATACGAGCGAGAATCTTTTACCGAAGCGGCCCCGATACGTTGTAAACTATGCCGGAAATCGGATCAGACATGAACGTCGCAACGGGAGGTTTTCTTATGAGGTGCGCCAATTGTGGCTTACCGCTCTCGCCAGCACGCACGCATTGTCTAGGATGCGGAGCTGCCAACCCAGGAAAGCCTGGACAACAGAATGAGTACGCCGCTAAGCAGGGAGAGGTGCCGCAATACGCGTTTCCATCGCCCCAAAATGGCAATGGCTTCCCCACGATGCCAGTCAACGGCAACGTGCAGATGCCTTACATTGGTACCCCGCCAGCTCAACAGGGGTATCAACCAGCAGGCTGCGAGATGCCCCCGCCAGCGCCATTTCCAAACGCGGGCCAGCCGGGACAGCGCTGGCTTCCAGGAGGCTCTCCAAACAGACAGGCAGACGATTGGAGGCCAACCTCGCAGCCCAGAGTAGAAAATGCAGCATGGACACCTCCCAAAAAGCGAAAACTGGCGAACGGCAAGAGTAGCGCGCGACTGAACTTTACCATTGCGGGACTTTGTGTACTGACAGGCGGCCTTATCTTAATTTTTGTATATATTATCTCGTTCAGTCTTCCTCCCACTGCTACAAGCAGCCAGCAGGTAGCCGTTGCTACAGCGACGGCACAGGGCTTCGCCCCCACATCACAGGGAGTAGCAACAAACGCAACAGCGACAATGACAGCATCGACGACCTTAACGGCAACCCCTGGCGTCACTCCGACCGTGGGCCTGCCGGGCCAGCAATATATTGATACAGTCCGCATGGCGAGCGCTGTGAATACAACGACAGCACAACCAACACAAGTGACGAACAGGTTCAAGGTGAAGCAGCCTATATTCGTTACATTTATGCTTCACCCACAAACTACCGGTGGCGCGGTCTGCTTGCTCTGGTATCTCAATCAGAAACCTTTCTCGCACTACGCATTTTCGGTAGACGTAACGACACAATCGGCCTACTCGTATGCCTACGCGGGCAGCCCCGGCTCAGGCTCGGTCGAGATCTACTGGGCAAGCACAACCGCCTGTACAGATAAGGCACTGGCACAGGTCGTTAACTTTACTGTCAATCCATAGCATCGGCATAGAAAGAGGGCCACGTACAAAGGCTTTCCAGCCACTCAAAAACATGTTATAGTATTTTGAAGGGTTGCTTATTATTAAAATTGACATGTTGAAATATGTAGGGTTTAGCGTTTTCGTTTATTATCGACTTTTGTTATTACAGCAAGCAGAAGCAAAACATGTACAGTAAAGCAGGAGGTCTCCAGAACATATGAATTGTAGCAATTGCGGCAAACCTTTGCCACCAGGGGTTGCATTCTGTCCGTCGTGTAACGCGGCGACTCCATACAATACCACGGGTCAGAACCCTAGTTCTGGCTATGATCCAACGATCGCCGCTAGCAGTTATGGAAACCCTCCATCCGCTCCTGGCTCCGATCAGGCAAATCCTTATGGTTCTTCACCAAACAACTATCCACCACAAAATCCTTATACGGCGTATGGAGTGCCAGGGGGGAATCAGCCAGCCTCTCCTTATGGGAGCGGTACTTCGCCTTACGGCCAGAGCGCTCAACAACCCTATGGAAGCTCACCTCAGAATTTCTATGCTCCGCCTCCGCTGCCCCAGTCTGGTCCGGCCCCTTATGGATACGGAGCACCCGGAACACCGGGCTATGCACCCGGCATGCAGCCAGGAGGCTTTGGCACTGGAGTCCCGCCCAAGAAGCGTAGCAAGGTCGGGCTCATCGTTGGCATCTCGCTACTGGTCTTTGTGCTTCTCTGTGGAGGTCTCATTGCGCTTTTTGCCGTTATCGGGAAAAACGCGGCATCGAGAGTGAACAGTACGGCTACTTCCGTGGTGAGCACGGCTGCCGTCACTCCAGCCAGCGGCGCACCAACCACCAATGATGTCGTACCAGCGGCCTCGAAAATCATCTTCAATCCCCAGACGAGCAGCGCGATAGACTCTAACTATCAGCCAACGAAGGTCGCAACCACGTTTGCACCGAACAAGGACATGTACCTGACCTTCCAGGAGGACTCGCAGGGGAAGGATGGCTACATTCAGGTCAAGTGGTACGCGAATGGAACGCTGGACGATGCGCGCATACTCAAGCACAGCGGACAGAATGACCACGGCTACTTCGCGCACACCTTCGCCGACGCTGGCCCGGTTGAAGCGGCACTGTACTGGTGTACACAGGCAACTTGCAGCGACGCCCGGCTGGCGCAGGTCGTTCCCTTTACTATATCGAACTCTGCCACCGTGCCATCATCCAATACGGGTGTGGCAACAGTGATCGAGGGCGACCGCCGCAGCATCTAGATCCTTGCCTGGCCCTCGACGAGCAGCCTACGCAGCACCTTGCCAACGATGTTTTTGGGGAGCTCTTTACGGAACTCTATCAGTTTGGGCACCTCATAGGCATCCAGGCGCTCGCGGCAGAGGGCGAGCAGCTCCTCGGCGGTTGCATGCTCGCCACGCTTGAGCACAACGACAGCCTTGATCTGAGGTGTCGTTGTGCTCCCTATCCCCACAACGGCGGCCTCAAGCACTTTAGGATGCTCGTAGAGCACTTCCTCGACCGCGCGCGGATAGACGTTATACGAGCCTGTGAGGATGATGTCTTTCTTACGGTCAACAATGGTAAAGAAGCCATCCTCGTCCATAGTTGCGAGATCACCGGTATGCAGCCAACCATCGCTGAGCGCCTGGGCCGTCTCGTCAGGCATATTCCAGTATCCCTGCATCACCTGCGGCCCCTGAATCAAAAGCTCCCCAACCTCACCGGGAGGAAGCGGCTGACCCGTCTGCATATCGACGATGCGCGCGCGTGTTCCTGGCAAAGGCAGCCCGATACTTCCAACGCGGCGCTCGCCTTTAATCGGGTTTGCATGCGTCACGGGCGCGGCCTCCGTGAGACCATACCCCTCGACAAGATGGCCCTTTGTGAGCTTTTCGAAAGCCTCCTGCACCTCGACGGGTAGCGGCGCGGAGCCACTGACGCAGATACGCACCGAGGAGACGCCATAGCGCCTGACGCGTGGGTAGTTGGCGATGGCGAGGTAGAGAGAGGGAATACCGGGCAAGATACCCGGCTGGTTGTATTTGATCGCATACATAATCTGCTCAATGCGCGTCGTAGGCAGAAGAACCAGCGAGCCAGCAAGCGCCATGGCAAGATTCAGCGCGCTGGTCAGACCATAGGAGTGCGAAAGCGGCACCACGCCGAGCACGACCTCACGTCCGCGCTGCACATCCGTCATCCAATGGCGCACCTGGATAACATTGACCATAAGGTTGCGGTGCGAGAGCATCACACCCCTGGGAATATCCGTGGTACCAGAGGTATACTGAATGAGCGCGAGCTGGTCCGCCGAGAGCACTTTATCGGGTGACCGCTGCGGTTGACGGCGCAGAAGATGCTGAAACGCGTACTCGCGCCAGGAAGATAGCGCCGTTCCAGCTGCGGGCCGCGTGACCACAAGCGTCTCATGCCCTTGTTCGCGATAGGGCACGATATCTTCCATAGAGCTAGCAAGGGAGAGGCGCTGGCGCAGAGGCAGATATTCCCGCACATCGGTGTAGATCACATGCCGGATGCTTGTATCGTGGCACACACGCTCGATCTCGGCACGATACGAAGAGAGGGTCAGCAGAATACTGGCACCTGAGTCGCGCAGTTGCTTGGAAATCTCATCTTCATATGAGAGAGGACTGCCCAGAACCACCACGCCACCGGCCTTCAGCGTGCCAAAGAAGCCAATCACGCACTGCGGCACGTTCGGCAAGACGATAGCCACGCGCTCTCCAGTTGCAAGTCCCAGTCCCTGCAATGCTAGCGCGAAACGATTGCTCAGGCTCTCTAGCTCGCGGTAGCCTATCTTTTGACCCGCGAAAATCAGGGCAGTGTTGCGTGGATAGGCGGCGGCGTTATTGCTCAGCAGGTCGTGTAGCAGCAGGTCGGAGAGGGGAAGTTGCTCGGGGACGCCATCGTCATAATGTTGCAGCCACGGCATATCCACGTAGCGGCTATGAATGAGCGGAGCAACGCCGTGGTCGCCTGTCTGCTGTCCTGCCGGTGTTGTCGTATGGGGAACCTCGATAAAGCGCCGGATCGCGCGATTGACGGCATCAGGCCGCTCCAACTGAACAAGATGAGCCGAGACGGAGATCTGCACACGCTGCGCTCCTGGAATCAGGCGCGGCACCTCTTCGTAGTGTTCGCGCAGAAAGACGGTATCGCGATAGCCCGATATCACCAGCGTAGGAACGCGCAACAAGGGGAGACGCTCCTCGCCGGGCC
>JALYTQ010000102.1 GCA_030854195.1 Chloroflexota bacterium | reverse complement strand
CGCGCCCGATACCTGCCAATAATTGCATCCATGTTCTGGTCCTCCTTCGATGCTAACCTACACTACTGTCGTTGAATATAAAATGGTCCCCCACATTTTCAACTGTATACTACTATTGTAGGGGTATGTGATTGCCTCGTCAATAGTCCAACGCTTTTTTCCTATTGCAAAGTCACTAAAAACAAAAACTTATAAGTTACACGGTTTTAGGCTATTTTTAGATGCTGTTTCAAAGCTCTTCTCCTCCTGAACACATAGCCCACATTCCGCAGTTACTTTTTGGAGGCCAGTTGTGAAGCGGGTTTACATTGCAGAGATGGTCGTAATCTCTACCTTGCGAAAGCGCTTCAAAAGCCATTTCAGATTCAAACTGCGGAATGCGGGCATAGAGCTATACGAGTGGCCAATCGTGTCCCGCAGCCTGATAGATCGCCTCAAGGGTCGCTATATTCTCCAGCGTCTCGCTGATGCGCAGGACAGGTTCGCGTTGGTTGAGGATGCAGTCGGCGAAGTGCTCGACTTCCAGCTGGTACTGGTCGGTGCGCGCGAAATTGCGCTCGCTCAGCTTGCCATCCTTCGTCACGAAGACTGTCACCTCGCTATTGCCAGGCGTAAAGGGGACTGGAAGTGTGATGGTGCCGGACTCGCCCATGATCTCCGCCATCTGGCGTGGGGGCAGCTCGAAGCTACTATCGAGCAGGGCAAAGCCGCCATTACCGAAGTCGAGCAGCGCGTTGGTCGCCAGTTCCACACCGCCCGCTTTCGGCGTGTGGACGCGGGCAGAAGCCATGAGCGGAGAGCGTCCGTAGACGGCGCGACAGAGGTTGACGGGATAGCAGCCAACATCCATGAGCGAGCCACCAGCCAGCTCGGCGTTCAGGCGGATATTCTCGGGCCGCGCGCGAATGTCGAACGCGAACGATGCGCGCACCAGCCTGACCTGTCCGATCAGTCCCGCCTCAATCTGTTGCAGCGCCCACACGATCTGAGGGTGAAAGCGGTACATAAAGGCTTCCATGAGCAGCACATTATGTTCGCGCGCGGCGGCGACTATCGCCTTCGCATCCTCCAGCGTAGCGGCCAGTGGCTTCTCGCACAGCACATGCTTGCCAGCTTCTAACGCCCGAATCGCCCATTCAGCGTGCAGGCTATTGGGCAGCGGAATATAGACAGCATCGATCTCGGGGCTATCGATCACAGCGTCGTAGCTATCGTAAATATGTATACCGGGCGCAAAGGCGTAGAGCTCGGCGGCATGGCGCGCATCTCTGCTACCGACAGCGACCAGGCGTCCGTTCGACGAAGCCTGAATCGCAGGCGAGACGTAACGCACACCGATATTCGCGGAACTGATAACACCCCAGCGCACGTATCTATCTGGCTTGTTAGTTTCCATAAAAGTGGTCCTTTCATCGTAGTTCTTGACCATTATATTGTTTACGCCTCGACATTGCCACTGTGCCGGTCACTGAGAGGTAGGGGGTGTATCTTACGAGCAGCTACGTCTCTGCGCCAACCACGAAGATGCGATCGAGGGCATGGACGACCTCGATGGGAGCGTTGTAGAGCCTGCTGAGCGTCTCCGAATTGATCACCTCGTCGGGCGTGCCGATCGTGCCATGACCGTTGGCAATGTAGATCACGCGATCGGTAACGCGCAGGAGCGGATTGATATCGTGCGCGACAAGCATGACAGTGACATGACGCGCGCGGCAGACCTGCGCGACGAGCGCAACAATCTCCTGCTGGTGCGCAATATCCAGATTTGCCAACGGCTCATCAAGCAAGAGGAGGCGGGGATTGGTCAGCAGCGCCTGGGCCACCAGGAGGCGTTGCTGCTCGCCGCCGGAGAGCTGGCCCACGGGCGCGTTGGCGAAGGAACTGGCATCCACCTCGGCGAGCACCTGGTCGATCAGTTCGTCGCGCTTGCGACCCGACCAGCCCGGTCCCCAACGATGTCCATCCAGGCCGAAGCCGACCAGATCACGCGAGCGCAGGGCCAGGTCGGACTCAAGGACGCGGTGCTGGGGAGCATAGCCGATAGCCTGATTGCCACGCCGTGGAGACCTGCCAAGAACCTGGATGCTGCCAGCCGTCGGCTTCAACAGGCCGAGCAGCATTTTCAGCAGGGTACTTTTCCCCGCGCCATTTGGGCCAAGAATGACGACAAACTCGCCCTCGTCCACCGTCATATCAAGGTTCTGTAAAACCATACGTCCGCCGAGCTGGATGCTGACGTGCTCTAATGTAACAATAGGTGTACCCACTCTTTTTCCTCGCGCCTTCAAGCAAAATGATACTGCGTCTCTATAGTAGCATATGGGGCAAGAGGCGTCAAAAAAGGTTACACAAACTTGCTATGATAGTAAAACGTGTCTACAATGAAAATGGCTTACACCTATTCCGATTTCACAAAGAAAAGAGGACCTATATCCGTGGCATCACCTCAAACCACACATGCATTGCGCGTGGGCGTCCAACTGCATCCCCAGCATGCCAGCTACCAGGACTACATCGACGGCGTGCGTCGTTCCGAGGATCTGGGAGTTGATACAATCTTCAACTGGGACCACTTCTTTCCGCTGTATGGAGATCCGCAGGGCAACCATTTCGAAGGCTGGACCTTACTCAGCGCGATGGCGGCCCTGACGCAGCGCGCGCAGATCGGCTGCCTCGTTACGTGTAACACCTATCGCAACCCATCGCTACTCGCCGACATGGCCAAAACAGTCGATCATATCAGCAATGGTCGGCTGATTCTCGGTCTGGGCGCGGGCTGGTTCGAGCGCGATTATAAAGAGTACGGCTACGATTTTGGGACGGCTGGCAGTCGGCTCAACGCGCTGGCCGAGGCGCTGCCCACGATCAAGCATCGCTGGGAGGTCGATGTGCCGCAGCCTGTACATAAAACTATTCCCATCCTCATCGGTGGCGGCGGCGAGAAGAAGACGCTGCGTATCACCGCACAGTACGCCGATATGTGGCATGGCTTCGGTGACACGGACACCATCGGACACAAAATGGAGGTGCTGGACAACTGGTGCAAGGAGGTCGGGCGCGATCCACAGGCGATCGAGCGCTGTTGTGGAACCAACGCGAACGACAGTGACGAGGCCCGCGACGCGCTAGTGAAGGCCGATGTAACGCATCTCATCATGGGCATGGGAGCGCCGTGGAACTTCGACGCGATCAAGAAGCTCGTCGCATGGCGTGATTCGCGACAGAGATAGGCGCGTTCTGCCTTCCCGCCAGTGCACAACACCAGGATCTCCTTATGCGACGATCCTGGTGTTGTGTCTTTGCAAGATCCGCAGTCCTAAGTGCATGGTCAGGGATGAGATGCATCCTTCGCCATCTCCTCTGAGGAAGACTCAGTGGGCTTCTCCCGTTGGTGGGCACGGGCGGCGCGACGGCGAAAGTACAGATAAAAGCCAGCGATAGCCAGCCACATGAGAACAGCAAGAATAAGCAGGAGCAAGGTCTGGTTGATGAGCGGCACTCTTATATTACCAAGCGTCCGAAGCCAGGCAAAACTATGATATTTGCCCAGATTGAAGAGGTCGTCATGAATCATAGTTGCGCTAGTCCAGCCGAGCACGATCACCGCGATAATAAGCAACCATTCGAAACGCTCGGCAATCACCGAAATAAAGGCGCTACCCACGAGCAAAATAGAGATGCTGAACAGGAGACCAAAGACAAGTGGCAGCAGGTCGCCATTAGCCAGCGCGCCCACCGCGAGAATATTGTCGAGGCTCATCGTCACATCCGCGATGATAATCATCCTGAGCGCGGAAAAGAATGCGATGTTGTCTGGTTTGGATGGATCAGAGACGGATTGAGTGCGATCGAGCAGGAGTTTGACGGAGATATAGATGAGAAATAGAGCTCCGATAGATTGCAGAAAAGGGATGTTGAGTACCACCGAAGCCAGCGCGGTGAGAAGAATACGTAATGCGATGGCACCTGCACCTCCTATCAGGAGCGCGTACCAGCGCTGGTGTCGTGGTAAGCCTGCGGCAGCGACCCCAATGACCAGGGCATTATCCCCACTCAAAATCAGATCAAGCAAGAGAATGCCCCCAAGCACACTCACGAACTGAAAATCCATGTCCTGCCCTCTTCTTGCTCCTCCCTAAGCCGTTTTCTCTCCTTCAGAGCGTTGGCACGGACGACCCAAGAGAAATGTATTACGAGAAGCAATATAGTATAACGCTTATAATATACTATAATATTTCTGACAAAGTATGCCAACTTCATGACAAAAGTGTGCCAGAAGTGTGCCGGAAGAGTTGCCTCATGTATTGAGCGAAGGAAGAGCCTGGGCGGCACGGAGAGGCTGGGTGACGGGCGCGCATGGTAAACGAACGGTAAAGCAACTCCCTTCACATGGCACACTTTCTACTGCTACCTTTCCATGCATAATTTCAACCCACTCTTTGACCAGGGCCAGACCCAGGCCGCTCCCCCCGCCCATACGCGAGCTCTTCGCCTGGTAGAAACGCTGCCAGATGTAGGGCAAGTCCTCAGCCGCGATGCCCTCGCCCGTATCCCGCACCTGGATGACAACCTCGTTCGCCTCCGTTGTAAGCATTACAGCGACGATGCCACCCGGCGGCGTGTGGCGTACAGCGTTGTGCAAGAGATTTTGCAAGATCTGCTCCATGCGCGTTCCATCTACAATCACGGTCGGCAGGTCGGCAGGCACCTCCGCCACCATCTCGATTCTACTGGAGCGCCAGGCCAGCGACGCCGAGGCATCGACGACGCGCTGGACAAGCGCTCCAATATACGTGGGAACACAGTGCAGTTCGAGCCGACCAACCTCCGCGCGCGAGAGCGTAAAGAGGTCCTCGACCAATCCCTGCAAATGGACGGTTTCATCCTCCATAACGCGCAGATCGTGATGCAGCGTCGTGGGCGGGATCGCTTCCCAATGCATCAGCGTGGTTTCGAGATAGCCGCGCAGCGTCGCGACGGGCGTGCGCAGTTCGTGCGACACGTTGGCGATCAATTCGCGCCGCTCCAGCAGGAGCTTCGCCACGGTATCGCGTTCTCCCTGGAGCTCACGCATTGCGCGTTGGAGCTCGGCAGCCATCGCGTTGAAGTCCGATTGGAGTTGCGCGACCTCGTCTTCACCCACCACGGGGACGCGCACGCCATAGTTTCCATTGCGCAGCGCGCCCGTC
Source organism: Chloroflexota bacterium (assembly GCA_030854195.1). Classification (GTDB taxonomy): domain Bacteria; phylum Chloroflexota; class Ktedonobacteria; order Ktedonobacterales; family Ktedonobacteraceae; genus JACDAE01. Next base: position 10,372 of record JALYTQ010000102.1, on the reverse strand, counting down.
GCGTCGGCGAGTAGCTTCAAACGACGCACCGTGCGGCGCATAGCGAAGTAGGAGAAAAGGGCAAAGGCCGGCATCACAGCGGCCAGGACGCAGATACTCATGACAGCCATAAGAATCGTCATGGGCAGAATCATGGGCACGGCAACCATGCTATTGGAGCGCCAGAGCAAGAAGATATCGACCAGAAGGATCAATAATCCCGCCGCCGTGGAGAGCAACACCACATGCGCATGCGTCAGACCCCAGGTGAGCTGCGTGCGCCTGAGCCTGTCCCAGAAGACCCACACGCGCATGGCTACACGACAGACGAAGAAGACGAAGTAGTTCACGAGCGGCGCGACGAAAAATAGGAGCAGAGGCTCTGTCTGTCCCCTTTCGACAAATGAAGCATGCAGCAGAGCCGCCGTGGCGAACTGTCCGCACACGTTGAGTACAACGCTCAGACTCACGATAATAAGCAGCTCCGTGAGCACACGCCTCCACCAGCGCCCCTGGAAGCGGCGCAGGCGAATAGCACACCAGCACATGCAGGTCGGTCCCCCCAAAAAGGCGAAGCTAATCTGCATCCACGAGATGGAGGAGACACGCGAGAATGGCGGATAGATGCGCAGCAAGAACAGGAAGAGCCAGGCCGCGATGCCCAGGAGTAGAACCTCCAGTGCCAGGCGCAACGGGCGCGCGCTAAAAAAGAATGATCTGCGCATAGTTATTCCCTTTCGGGGCGTAAACGGTAGCCGATGCCCCAGACCGTCTCAATGTCCTCGCCCAGCGGTCCCAGCTTCTTGCGCAGGCGCATAACGGTATTATCCACAGAACGATCACCGCCGATATAGCTCTCACCCCAGAGCGTGTCCAGCAGGTAAGAGCGGCTGAAGGCGCGTCCAGGGCTGCGCAACAACAGGTCCAGCAACGAAAACTCGCTCGGGCTGAGATCGAGGGGCTCGTCGGCAAGCGTTGCCTGATGCGCGTGGATGTCCAGGTTCAGCGTTTTATAGGTCTGCGCTTCTGCGGCAGAACCCTGATCGGCGGAGAGGATCTGCTGCACCATGTCAGCGCGCCGCAGCAGGGCGCGCACGCGGGCGATAAACTCGCGCATACTAAAGGGTTTCGTCAGGTAGTCGTCGGCACCCAGCTCAAGACCGACCACGCGATCCGTCTCCTCACCGCGTGCCGTGAGCATCAACACAGGCGTCGGCGCGACCTGGCGCAGGCGGCGCAACACCTCCAGCCCATCCATCTGCGGCAACATCCAGTCCAGGATGACCAGCGCGGGCCGCTCCCTCGCGTGCAGGCTTAGTGCAGTCAGCCCATCGCTGGCGTACGACACCTGATAGCCGTTCGCCTGTAGTTCACGTATAATCACCTGGGCCAGGTCATAGGTATCTTCAACCAATAGAATCGCTGCCATAGAACCGTTCTCTTGCTCACGTATAACTACATTACCAGCGAGGGGGAGTGCGCACCTTGATGCTCTTCTCTAGAATACTTCCTACAATGGGCAATTTGTAGTACGTGCCCTGCGCCGCCTGTATCATAGCAACGATCCAGCCGACGAAGGCAACGAAGTTCACGAGCATAAAGAGAAAGAAGAACAGCAGCCAGATATGGCCCATGTACCAGTGGTGGGTGGCGAAGATCATTTGCATCAGGCCGACATCGACGAGGCTAATACCGCCGAAGAAGAGCAGCGATTGTAGGGCGTGGAAGCGCACCAGCGGCTTCTGGGCACCATAAAGCAGGAAGAGCAGTCCGCTCAGCCAGCCGAACGTGTAGCAGAGGGCAGCGGCAACCCTGCCATCGCTATGGGACGAAGCGATAGTAAATGGCGGCTGATCGTAGATAGGGCGAGCGTCCTGCATCGGCTGCTGATACGCTTGCTGCTGCTGCTGTTGAGTATATGCTTGTTCTTGATAGTGGGATGAGCCTGTATAGCCCGCGTATTCGCGATACGCGTTTTGCTCTTGCTCGTTATGCCACGTCATAGAAATATTTCCTCTCTCTTATTATATGTCTCTGTTCTATAGATGATTATCCATAAACAACTATACCATAGTGGTGTCGCAGGGAGATCGTGAGAATGTCGCAGAATTGTCGCAAAAGAGAGGACAGAGGTTGTTCGGCAGGAAAAAGGGCAATAAAAAAGGGTGACCGATGGGGCTTGAACCCACAACCGCTGGAGCCACAATCCAGAGCTCTGCCTATTGAGCTACGGTCACCATGCTCTCTCAAGCACATCGCCAGTATAACGAACCGCGCATGGGTTGTCAATAGCCTTACCGACTTTTTTAACGACTTGCCCAGGCACTATGGAAGGATTGGCTATTCCAGAGGTGCTTCTATGGGTATAGTCATTTGACAAGTTCGTGTCAATATGCTACACTCCTTGCAGAGTAAACAAGAAGCCGTAGAAAGGCGTCGACATGGTTCTCAGGAGCGCAGAGCTACATAGCAACTTGCAGCATCTAAATGGCATGCTGACAACACACGAAGCTGCCAAACAACTCGATCTCAGTTATTGGCATTTTATGCACCTGGTAGAAGCAGGACGCATACCCGGTATACGCGTAGTAGATCGCTGGCTCTTCTCCCCGGATGACCTGGACGATTATCGTAGAAGTAAGTTTGGTGATTTAGAAGATATGGCCCGTATGGCCCTCGAAGACCCGCGCGTAGACCTGACGGAGAAACAAGGCATTATCTGTCGACACCTGCTCAGTAACCAACGACCCTCCGAAATCGCCCGCCAACTCCAACAATCCCGCCAGGCAGTCCACTCCCAGATCTCTCTTATACGCGGCAAAGTCACCCGCCTCCAGTCACAACCAGTCACTCCCTCGACCACTACCCGCCGCACGACACGCGGCAAACGCTACCAGATCCCTCTCTCTCCCCCAAACCTGGCATGATATCGCCTTCTTGCTTGCTTACCATGCTAGCCTGATGCTAGTATAGAGGTTCCCTTTATGGCTATACGAATTTCTCACTCATAAACGCGGAAGTAGCGCTGGCTCGATGAGCGGTCCCAGGGCTGGAATGCGGTCCGCCAATGCGCGCAACAGGCCATAGTCGCCTGCGGCCATCATATCTCCATGCGGAACAGCCTCATACGGATGCAGGTACGACCCACGCAGCAAGGCACGACGCGGACCCGTGACTGATAAGAAGGGAAATGCCCGCTCACTCGCCTCTGAACGCTGCAAGATCAGCGCGCCGTGCCCGCTATCAGCAAAAACGTCTTCGTTCGAGAGCGTTCCCCGCGCCAGCCCGACCAGCAGTTCCTCAAGCCTGGACTGGCTAATCTCGCCGGTGTGATGCTCGAAGATGCCCGCGATGCGCCCCTCGACGAGGTGAAAGGCCAGGGTGTGAAAATTGCCAATGTTGCAGAGCAGACTCTCTTGCTGGCGCTGTACCAGCGGATCTTCCAGCGATCCGAGCGCAGCCGCCGAGCCAGTGTCCATTAAGAGCAGCGGCACGTGCTCGTCGGAGCCGCTCATAGTCAGGTAGCGCGCAGCACTGGTGGCTATCGAGCGCAGGCGCGTCAGTTCGGCGGGAATGTCCTGCGCGAGGTATGCAAAGGCACTGGGAATGGGTGTGCGCCGCACGGTCCGTTCAATAAAATCGAAGCGAAAACGGCGATCGCTTACGCCCGGAGGTGCCGCGCCGTGATCGAAGGCGGCAATCGCCAGAGCATCGACGCGAGGATCTACATCGAAGGCTTGCAGCGCGGTGATAATGGCGCGAGCATCGAAATCCTGCAGCTCAATATGCACAACAGTTGGATTGTGCGCCCGCTGCTCGGCCTCGGCGTCGCTGATCAGCTCGAAGCCCATCTTCTCCACCATCGAGAGGTCGTCGTCAAAAGTACGAGCGGCCTCCGGTGTCACTACGACTGGATATCCCGCCAGGGCGTGATCGCGCGCCGCCCAGTGCGACGGTCCGCCACCCATAGTGACGCCTGTTAGCAGCAGCGGCTTACCCTGTTCAGTGGCGCGTTTGATACGTTCGGCAACGATGACAGTGGGCGAGGGCATAATCAGCTTAAAATTGTTCTCGATGGTCTTGCCACTCTCAAACAGGAGAATATCCTGTGTGCCCGTGCCAACATCGACGGCCAGTATACGTAATGCCATACTTCAACTCCAAAATTATTCGGCTATCTCAGGTTAAAACCCTTTCCGCCAACCGGTAGAACGTCAATCTTTTCGGGAGGGCTAGCTAAAAGCGGAAGTACGCGCTTGATAGCCGCCTGAGCACCCTCAATGGTCAGCGATGCATCATGCTCTTCCTGACTTCTCCACACCTCAGTTACCCATACAGCCTCTGGCTCGGTTGGTGAAGTGTTAATGATATACAACTCGCATCCTATTGCCTCATCCATGAGGTTGGCTGCCCCCAAAAGGTGTTCGACAAGGGCGTCACGTTGCCCAGGATGCGCGGTGAATTTGACGTAGCATCCATATGCACGCATAATCTTCTCCTCCGGTTAGCCTTTTATCCTCGACAGGCTATCTCACTTATCGACATTAGCGTAGACATGCCCAGCGCTCTAAGCATTATACGCCGCCTGGGCCTTAGATGTTAATGATTTTGTTGCCTCGTCTGTTGCACTGCCTCGCACTTAGCGAGCATCAGGCTCGCGTGAGGGAGCAGAGCCTGATTGGCGACCAGGGAACGCGAAAAAGAGCGCCAGGAGCAGGTTCCCGACGATGCTTGCTGGAACATAGATTATGGCAAGGACAAAGGTGGCGACATAGAAAAGAGGGCCAAACCTGTACTGGTCAGTAATCGCCTGAACCTGGCGGGGGTCCGACCTCCTGTCCAGCAGCCGGTTCTCACGCGATGCATAGCGCCAGACCAGGTTGAAACAGACAGCCAACAGTACATTCGTCGCACTGTAAAGCAAAGCGGCATAATGGTACTGCGGGTAAGGTGCATATTGCGCTAGAAGAACAGTGGGGAAAGGAATAAAGACAATCACAAGTAAAAGCAAGAGGTTAAACACCAGGAGCTTTGTGTCAACGCGCTTGATGTGCGTAAACAGACGATGGTGATTGATCCACATAATCCCAATAGTGGCAAAACTAGTGATAAAAGCAAGGAACGTCGCCCACTCGCTGCCCAGATACTTGAGAAGTTCACTATCAATTGGGGGCGGATTACTATCTGGCCCATGAATATTCAATATAAGCAGGGTGATGGCTACAGCGAAAACGCCATCGCTAAACGCTTCAACGCGCCCAGTGTCTTTGTCCGCGTCCGCGTCTTCGCTCTTTGCAGGAACTTTCTGCTCATCATTCAATTGCATACGCTACTCACCTTGTATTTATGTTGTCAGGCCCGCACCTGCTCAAGTCGCAGCACACGTCTGTTGAAGAGAGTTTATTATAAAACATACCCCGTTCAAGCTGACGCCTGCGCTACGCAGGGTGTCTGCTACAGGCACACTCCTCCTTATAAGCATACGCGATTACTGCTTTGCTGTCACTATCAAAACGAGGAGTATCCAGCCTGTAAAAATGTCCAGGCTTCCTTCTGTTTGCCCCTCTCAATAGGTGCTGTTATACAGGAATTATAATTAGAAGTGAATTAGTAACTAAGTACTATCTTAATGCTTTTCTTATTGACGCGCAATGCTATATGTGTTATTTTCTCTCTGTACACGAACACCATTATTTTATTGATCCTTGTAACGGTAAAGATAGGTCGGGCGCGACGGTGGTATTGAAGGAGATAGGTAATGGGACGCCCACAGCTTCATATACTTGACGAAATGATTAGTAAAGTACGCGCTGGACGTATCGGACGCCGGACGTTTCTTGAGGGCACGCTGGCTCTGGGTTTGAGCAGCAGCGTGGCGGGCGAATTCCTCGCGGCCTGTGGTGGCTCAGGCGATAGCTCGGGAGGGAGCGGCCCGGCCTTGCATGTGACCTGGATAGGCGAGCACGACGATTCAGGAGTGTTCACTCGTCTGGTAAATAGCTTTAACCGGACTAATACAGACGGCATCTTTGTGACGTATACGTCCGGTTCGACCGATACGGGTCAGTTGCTCACGTATTACCTGGATATGCTGAATGTGCGCAGCGATGCAAGCACCCTCATCTCGATGGATATCATCTGGCCCGCTCAATTCGCGCTGAATCAATGGACGGTGCCTATTCAGGACCGGTGGCCTTCAGACGAGCGGGCAAAGTATCTATCCGGCCCCATTCAGGCATGCACATTCGATGGACGTATCTGGGCCGTGCCTGTGCGTACGGATGCGGGTGTTATCTATTATCGCAAGGATCTGCTGGCTACACCGCCGACGACCTGGGATGAGCTCAGCACTATGGCCCGGCAGATCAGATCGTCTGGGCATGCCCGCTATGGTTATCTCTGGCAGGGCGCGCAATACGAGGGGCTTGTCTGTGACTTTGTAGAGGTGCTCTATGGCTACGGCGGGACCGTGCTCGATCCGCACAATCCGCAAAGAGTCACGATCGCTTCGCCTGAAGCGGTGGAGGCACTGACGACAATGGTGAGATGGGTCGATGGGATATCTCCAGCAGGTGTTATCGATTATAAAGAAGGCGATGCCGCTACTGCCTGGCTCGCGGGCGACGCCGCGTTTATGCGCAACTGGCCATATGTGTATTCGTTGGCGACTACACCGGCAGAGTCAACGATCATCGGCAAGACCGCCATCCATCCTATGCTGCACAATGGGACGAATACGGTGGGACATTCGGCAATTGGCGGCTGGCAACTGGGCATCAATGCCTTTTCGAGCGCCGATAAAGTCGATGCCGCCTGGCGCTTCATTCAGTATATGATCGGGCCAGAGACACAGAAGATCCTGGCGCTCGATGCATCGTATGCTTCAACACTGAAAAGTATTTATACTGATACGGAGGTATTAGCGAAAAATCCGCTCTTTCGCCAGCTTGGCCCGATTTTACAGACGGCCCTCCCACGTCCGGTCTCTCCGCTGTATCCTGATCTAAGCAATGCACTTCAGTTGCGCGTCCATCAGGCGTTGACCCGGCAGAGTAAGCCCGCTGATGCTATCGGCGCTCTCGACGCGGATTTACGCTCTATTGTATCGTCGGCATAACTCATGGCCCATATACTTTTCTCTTTATGAATGGTGGTGGTTGAGATGGCATGTTCCACTGCAAGCACGCTACCGTGCTCTGGACGAAGCTGTATCCTGGGTTGGAGTGATGTGCTATGCGGCAAATATTTGCTAATAAATTGTCCGACGTTATTCATATGCTGCAGCTTGCGCGCAAAACCGGGCAGCTCTCGGTAGAACATATTGTAGAGGGAGGCTTATTTGAACAGGGAACTCTTCTCTTTGTAAATGGACAGATCACGCAGGCAAGTACAGGCGCTTCTCAAGGAGCAAGCGCGCTGGCGAAGTTGCAAACATGGGAGGGTTGCCATTTCGCTTTTTGCCTCAGTGACGCTTCTTCCCAGGAGACCAGTAAGCAGAACAACGGCACGCATAAGGGGCCATCGGCATTGCCCCCCTATCGTTTACAGGAGAGCGATAGGCCGCGTTTTTCCCGCATGGGACTCTCGCGCGTCCATTGGCACTTATTTTTACTCGTCGATGGACAGCGTTCTGTTTCGCAGCTTGCGCGCCTGCTGGGTCGCAGTATGCAGGAAACGGGCACTCTGCTCTTTGAGCTGGAGCGCGCCCATCTTATTCAGCGTTAGAGACACTCTGGCGCTTTTATCAGATAGCAGATAATGGAAGGGTGGGTAGTATGTTTCAACGGCAGAAGATCGTGTGGAGTGCGTTCCCATTGTCTATGTATATCCCGCTGCTGCTCGCCTGCGCAGTGATATTTCCGCTGCTCATTACTATTATCAGCAGCGAGGTTCTCTCGCGCCCGGCCCTGATTAGTCAGGCGAGCACGGTTATGGAGACGGATGCACAGGTTCGGATACAATTGATCGATGCATACTTCGTCGAGCGCCTGAAAGATATACAGACGGTGAGCCAGTTTACCTCCGTGCAGCAATTCCTGCTAGGCTCTCCCGCTAGCCAGAATGAGGCTCTTGACGAGCTTGCCAGCGCCCAGCACCGCGATGCCGCTAATTATGTAAGCTGGTCGCTTTTTGACGCGCAGGGACGACAGGTGCTCTCTTATCCAACGTCTCCCCAGCCGCATGGTAAGTATTTTATACTTCCCGAAGATTTCGCGCAGATGCAACAGGCGAACAAAGTGCTTATCTCTGATGTCTTCTATGATGCAACGAGTAATCAGGCGTCCGTCGATCTCTACGCGCGCGTAATCAGCGCTAACTTTCATATCCTGGGCTTCGTCCGTGCCTCGTTGGGCCTGCATCATATCTGGGATATTGTCGATAGTGAAACAAGCGAAAGCGGCCCCGGCAGCTACGCCTTCATCCTCGATGAAAACGGTGTACGCATTGCCTCTACTAACCCCGATCCATCCGGCCTGACGCATCCCGCCGCGCTCTTCAAGGCAATTGCGCCCCTCCCCGCGTCGTTTGTGCAACGCGTCAGGAACGAGGATCTCTATGGATACGGCAAAACGTCAGCTATGACGCTGGCGGATAGTACGCTTGCCGCAGCGCAAAACGCTGCTCATCCCTCCTCTACGTTCCAGATTACTCCCGCTGACCAGAAGCAGAGTTTTCAGGCCGCCCGCTATAGCAGCCTGGTCATCCCCTGGACGTATATCATTCTCAAACCACTGAACCAGGTGACCAGTATTGCGGATCAACAGTTACGGAGCACGATACTCATTGGCATTCTTGTGCTGCTTCTGGCGCTGCTCGCTGGCCTGACAACCGCGCGCCGCATTACACGGCCTATCCTGCGCTCCGTTACTTTTCTCCTGGGCAGCAGCCAGTTGTTAAAGACATTTTCTAATCAGGAGTATGTGATCGTCCAGGAGCAGTCATGGATGGTTGAAGCCTCGCGCCTCGGTCTGCAATCGGTGCGTTATTATACGCATGCCAATAGCGTGGCCGCCGCTAAGCTCCAGGAGATCTGTGATGAACTGCTGAATAGCGCGGGCTATCTGGATTCCGCACAGGTCAAACTGGCGATAAAGGATCTGCTTGAGGGCGCAACCTACATCAAGCAGGCTACGCAATACCAGGATGATACCAACGAGAAGCTTGCCGCCGCTCTCCGCGTCACCACACAGGTCACAGATCAATTGACGGTGGGTGCGAAGTCCGCCGAGGAGGCTGCGATCCAACTGGAAGGCGTGGTGGACCAGCTGAGGACGCTTGTGGGTACTGAAATGAGATGAGCAATCTACCTATACATTCCTTTATATTATGATATGCAGATTAATCATAACTAAGACTGCACTTTTCGAGGGCATGTGTTATAATGGTGTCGTCAAAAGGAACCGCCTGGTGCAGTGAACACCGATGATGTAATAGAGGTAAAAAACGTGAACGATAAGACCGAAGCAGGCGAGATGCGCTATAGTCGCTCGATGCTCGAACTGATTGGCGACACTCCTCTCATACGACTCAACCGTATTGCGAACGATGTGCCACCGCTCGTCCTGGCGAAGATGGAGATGTTCAATCCAGGTGGGAGCGTAAAGGATCGTATCGGCCCGGCGATGATCGAGTACTGTGAGAAGCAAGGTCTGCTGCGTCCCGGCGGGACCATCGTTGAGCCGACAAGCGGCAATACCGGTCATGGTCTGGCAATCGCAGCGGCTATCAAGGGCTATCACTGTATCTTTGTAATGACCGAAAAGGCGAGCGAGGAGAAGCGTAGCCTGCTGCGCGCCTACGGTGCCGAGGTGGTGATCACCCCCAGTAGCGTCACCCACGAGTCGCCCGATTATTATAAAAACGTGGCCCATCGCCTCGCCGACGAGATCCCTGGTGCCTTCTGCCCCGATCAGTACTCCAATCCAGCCAATCCGGCGACCCACTATGCTACGACGGGACCTGAGATCTGGCGCGATACTGCCGGGCGCATTACCGCCTTTGTGGCAGGCATCGGGACGGGCGGGACGATCTCCGGCACTGGTCGCTTCCTTAAAGAGCAGAACCCGCATATCAAGATCATCGGTGCCGACCCGCCCGGTTCGGTCTACTCCGGTGATATTCCCGGCCCATATAAGGTTGAGGGCATCGGTATGGACCTGTTCCCCCACAACTACGATGCGAGCGTGGTGGACGAGGTGATCCGCGTCGACGATCGCACGTCGTTCAACTGGGCGCGTCGCCTCGCACGCGAGGAGGGTATTCTGACGGGCGGCTCCGCGGGAACCGCCGTTGCCGCCGCCTTGCTCTACGCGCGCCGCCTGACGCCCGATGATGTCGTGGTTGTCCTGCTCCCCGATACCGGGCGCGGCTACCTGAGCAAGCAGTTTAACGA
>JALYTQ010000364.1 GCA_030854195.1 Chloroflexota bacterium | reverse complement strand
CTCGTCACCCTCTCACATCCCTTGCGAAGCGCGTAACGGCGAGGAGCCCGAGCAGGGCGTAATAACGCCCAGAAGCAGCTATTGCTCTACGATGAGCCAATCGAGCTCGCGAGGAAGGGCCGATGAGAGCACCTCGTTTCCATCCACCCACACGGCAACGTTATCATTAAGGCGGAAGCCACCTTTGCCATCCAGGTAGACGGCGGGTTCCATATTGTGGACCATACCACTGCGTAAGACATCCTGGGAGGCGGGATGCAAGACGGGGGTAGCTGCGTGGTTGATGGCCTGGAAGCCAAAGCCGTGTCCAAGCCCATGTTTGAAGGCCGCGCCGAAGCCAGCCTGTTCCATAACCTGGCGCGCTGCTCCATCGACGGCGCGCGCGCTCGCCCCATCGCGGATGATCTTTAAGGCGGCTTCTTGCGCGGCGCTACATGCCTGATATGCCTTGCGCCATTCCTCGCTGGCCGTTCCCACGAAGAACGTGCGTGTGAGTTCCGCCCAGTAGCCGTTGATGCCAATCTCCATCTGTACCGTCACTGTATCACCTTGCTCAATGGTGGCATTTGAGGTCAGGTTAAAGGCACGGTAGGCCAGTGCTGCTCTTGGCCCTGCCATCACATGCACATGCGGCTGCACATGATTGGCACCGGATGCTGCATAGCCCGAGCGCAACAACGCTGCGTAGGTTGCGGCTGCAACATCTGCCTCGGTCGCTCCAACGTGGATAGCTTCCCGCGCCGCTGCAAAGCCCTGGCAAGCAACGGATTCGGAGCGCCGAATTGCGGTCAGTTCTTCCTCGGTTTTGATGGCGGAAAGCTCTTCAATAAGTGATGTTGCGTCGCGGAACTCCCCGCCGAGTAGCAGCAGATGCAGCAAGTCACGCGTTTCTGGTCCTGTCATGCCTACCTGTGTATACGCGGGCACCATAGGGGTCCGCCCTCCTTCGACACCGACGATCGCTCCTGCGCCCAATTTTGCCGAACGCAAGAGCTCGCCCAGCGCTCCCCGCGCGGCATCGAGCGTGGTGCCGATGTAGTCCATTGTCTCCTCGGCAAAGGTTTTCACCTCTATAGCGACTCCTGAAGGCACAAGATCTTTCTCATCAGCGGGAATGGCGAGGCGCATCTCTAGCTCTTGCTCGGCATTGAGCGAGGCAAGGCAGAATGAATTGCCTAGAATAGGTTGATAGCCCGTAAGCATGAGCACGTGCTGTGGAATGCGACAGAGCAGAGCATGGTACCCTTCGTGTGCAAAGAGGGCTTTGATATATTCAAGACGTTGCGTATTCATTTTTTTATCTCCTTACGGCGTGTAATTGAAGCGAGTTACTCCTTTTACTTTTATCTACTCACATTACTGTATTTGATGCGCGGCACGCCCTTGTTTGCTGTTCCGGCTGGCGATATGTTGTGGCGAACAGGCGGATTGGGAACAGAAACGGTCTCTGGATGGTTGGACAGCAGGTCGGCTCCATTGGAGATGATATAGTCCGCCGTCCGTGCCGCGAGCGCCTGAATGGTGAGCCCTGGATTGGCTGAGCCCTGGGTTGGCAGCAGGCTACCATCGCAGACAAACAGATTGGGAATGTCGTGCGTGCGCCCAAAGCTGTCTGTTACCGAGGTGCCTGGGTCCTTGCCCATACGCGCACCTCCCACGAGATGGGCATAGCGGGACTCTTGCACAACTTCCTGTGCTCCTGCCGCATGCAGAATCTCCGTCGTTTTCTCAACTCCCGCCCTGGCAATCTTTTTATCGTTGTTGTGCAGCTTGAAGGTGATTTTTGCGACGCGCAGGCCGAACTGATCGGTTTCGTCGGCCAGCTCGACGCGATTATCTTCCCAGGGCAGAATCTCGCCGAGGACGCCCAGAGCGGCCCAGTGATTGTAGTCCATCATGATGCGACGCATGCCCCAGCCCCACGCACCTTTCGCCACCATCATCTGCTTGGCGAAGGCGATGGGCAACGGCCCCACGGTCTGGATGGCAAAGCCGCGCACAAAGTCGTTTTTGGGGTTGGTTTCGTAAAACTCTTCGGTGAGCGCGTGGGCTGGCGGTGCCTTGTACATACGGATAGGATTCTCGAAACGGCCCAGCACCAAGTTGCCGATCTGCACCATGAGGTATTTGCCAACGGTCCCGCTGGAGTTTGCCAATCCTTGCTCAAAACCAGGGCAGGCCGAGTTCAGCAACAGGCGCGGTGTCTCAATGGCGTAGCCAGAGACGATGACCATCTTTGCCTTGAGTTCCCGCTCATTGCCGTCGGGGTCGAAGTAGCTAACGCCGGTCGTCTTGCCATTTTTCATATTGATGCGCGCAACCATACAGTTAGCGCGTATCTCGGCTCCATGCCGGATTGCGTCGGGCACATGGCTGATGAGCGTACTTTGCTTCGCCCCTACCTTACAGCCTTGAATGCAGAAGCCCCGATAGATGCAGTGCTGCCGATCGCCATGAGAGCCAGCCAGGATGGCGACGGGACCGCCCGCGACGACAGGAATACCAAGCTGAGTGCAGCCCTTGACCAGGACATCGCCCACTCCACCCAGAGGATGCGGGCCATAGATATAACCGTGTGGCTCGCCCCAGGGATAGTAGGCGGGGCCGGAAACCGGAATCTCTTTCTCTAACAGTTCATAATACGGTTTGATCTCCTCGTATGAGATAGGCCAGTCTGCGCCCAGACCGTCGGAGGATAGGACGTGAAAATCGGATGGATGAAAGCGCGGCGTAAAGCCAGCCCAATGCACTGAGCCACCTCCAACGCCGTGTCCGCTATTGTTCGCGCCCAACGTAATCGGGTCGTCGCCACCTGTAATGCGTAGATCGTTCCAGTACAATTTGGAGGAGCCCGCCTCGTCGCTCACCCAATCGCGCTCCGTCTCCCAGAAGGGACCAGCTTCTATCCCTACCACCCGCAATCCGGCGCGGGCGAGGCGCTGCACCAACACTCCACCAGCCGAGCCGACGCCCACGATACAGATATCAACCTCCTCATCGGGGCGGAAGTGATGCATGGGAAAATCTATCTTCTGCACCGGGCCGAGCATATGCTCGCCTTCTCTGGGACCTTGAAATGCTCCTAAAATTGGCCGTTTCATTAGTGACTTCCTTCTTGACCAGGCGTTTGCTGTTTATGACCGCCGGGACCGCCGACTGGTCGGTACGTATCGGAGAGCGCGTCAGGTGGCGCTTTCCACTCGTAGCGCTGCTCTTCAACCTCCCAGGGCTCGGGCTTGCCCCCTTCCAGACGCATATAGCCGCGCGGATAGGCGGGACCGCCAAAGCCAATCTCGTCCCAGGCATAGGGGTGGGCGTAGTAGGCATCAACGACATCCTGCATCAGCAGCATCCAGAAACGTTGCACCGACATCCTTTGCCAGATGTCCTCCCCTGCTGGCGGATTGCAATCATGGATGCTCTGCAACACCTGGTCCTGTTCTCGCTGACCCAGTTGCGTAAAAGGACTGTTATACATATGTTGGGCAATGGCGGCAATGGCTTGCAGACCGAGACGGTGCGCCTCGTGATCGGGTGGCATATCCTCAAAGCGGTAGCCATCAATGCGCCCGCTATACAGCCGCTCATCGATGTAGTTCACCACGGGAATTTTATGCGCCTCGTCGCGGTCATCCTGTGGCAACAAACGATCGCACACAGCCTGCATCAATTGCGCCTCTTCAGGCGTAAAAAAGCGGATGGGCGGCACCTGCTGCACGCGAGCCAGGACAACGTTGCGCGTGGCCTCATCCCAGTATGCTTGCTGGCTCAACGTCTGAAAACCGGGATAGTAGCCGGGCTGAGCGCATGGTGCGATCGGCTGGCCCGTTGTGGCATCTATGGGTAAGCGGCTGGTATCGCCCTGCTTAGATGCACGCTCTTTCTGTTCCGTCGCGTTGTTCTTGTTATTTCTTACCTTCATCAGTCAGCCCTCCTCAACAGGCTCGCCAGAAGGCCCAGGAAGCCAGAGGCGGCAAAGAGCAATGGCGCGAAGATAGGCGGACCATAGACTAGATTATAGAACGGCTTCTTGAGTCCTCCAGGACGGCGCAACAGGCCGCGCATATGGTACAGGAAGCCAATGCCTCCGTTCAGCAGGGCCAAAACTGAGACTATCGGCAAGAGGGTACGAGCGAGCGGGCGGCTCCAGACCGCCCCGATACCGGCGAACATCAGCACGGGAGTCAGCAGAATTGGCGTCCACTGCACACGATAACTAAAGTTATTCTTGTAATGTGAGTAGAGTGCTTCGACGCCACTAAAGAATGCTGAGACAGCGGTGGCAACACCTAATGCGCGCTGAAAG